>MFBF01000046.1:12755-14575 GCA_001774865.1 Candidatus Curtissbacteria bacterium RIFCSPHIGHO2_02_FULL_42_15 | reverse complement strand
CGAAAAAATGGTCGGACCAAGATCGCTCATTCCAAACTGCGTCACCATCTCGCGGGCAATCGTCGAGGCAATTTCAAGGTCAGACGACGCGCCGGTTGTAAATTCCCCAAAAACCATATCTTCTGCGGCTCTGCCTCCTAAAAGCGTTGCGATTTGCTCCAAAAGCCTCTTTTTGGTCTCCGTATACCTGTCAACAGAGGGCGGGACCAAAGTATGGCCGCCGGTTAAACCCCGTGCCACAATTGAAATCCTATGAACCGGGTCAACATGAGGCATAAGGTGAGCAACTATGGCGTGCCCTGCCTCGTGATAGGCTGTCATTTTGCGCTCTTCTGTGGTCTGCATTCTCTTTCTTTGAGGACCCAACTTTACCTTGGTTGCCGCTTCCTCAATATCGATGCTGTCAATTTCTTTTTTGGCTCCGCGGGCCGCCAGAATTGCCGCTTCGTTTAACATATTCGCAAGGTCAGCACCTGAAAAGCCGACTGTTCTTCTTGCAATCCTTTCATCATCAACGTCTTTGGAAAACGGCTTACCCTTTTTGTGTATCTGGATTATGGCTTTTCTGCCTTCGATGTCGGGAAGATCCAATGTTACCCTGCGGTCAAATCTGCCCGGACGGGTTAGCGCGGGGTCTAAAAGATCCGGCCTGTTGGTTGCCGCCATTACCATGACATTGTCGTTGGGGGTGAAACCGTCCATCTCAACCAAAATCTGATTCAGGGTCTGTTCTCTTTCGTCATGTCCTCCCGAAAATCCAAGTCCGCGCATTCTGCCGATTGATTCGATCTCGTCGACAAAAATAATTGCAGGCGCCGCTTTTTTTGCCTGACCAAAAAGATCACGGACGCGCGCCGCCCCAACTCCCACCAGCATTTCCATGAATTCCGAACCGGCAACCGAGAAAAACGGCACACCGGCTTCACCCGCTACAGCCCGGGCAAGTAACGTTTTACCGGTACCTGCCGGCCCAACCAAGAGTGCACCTTTGGGAGTCCGCGCCCCAATCGCCCGGTATTTTTCCGGATGCTTTAAAAAGTCAACGACCTCTTGCAGTTCCTGCTTGGCTTCATCTACACCGGCAACGTCTTTGAATGTGACTTTGGACATATCGCGGGTAAACTGCCTCGCGCGCGACTGGCCGAAAGAAAAAATGCTGGATGCTCCTTCCCTGGCCTGCCTGAAAATAAAAAAGAAAAATGCGGCAATCAAAATAAGCGGCAAAAAGGTTGTCAAAATCGTCACCCAGATTTGGGAAAATGTCCTGTCTTTAACGGTTATTATCGTTTTAGTCGGATCGACTTGAGCGGCTTCAAGGGCGGAGAAAAATGACTGGCCTTCTTCCTTTCTGGCAATATACTGACCATTGTCTTTTAAATCTACGTTAAGCTTGTCGCCGTCGACCTCAATTTTTTCGACGCGATCGGCTTTGATGTCGGAAATTACCTCAGAAATTGGTTTCTCCTGGGCAAATCTTCCAGCCGGATTTGTCGTTAACGTTAAAAAGGCAAACAGCAAAACCCCTAAAATCGCGTAGATGACAAAACCGCGCCATGAGGATTTTGCGCCCATCTTGGGCATTTGCATCTTAGGAATCGCGGCTTTTGGGATAGGCCCGATGCCGGACTTTTTTGCCTGTTCCTGCTTTGAATTTGACGTTCCTTTTGACTTTTTCGCCATATTTGGACACCAATGATATCACTTGAAAACTTAAATTGCTAGGAGAGTTTGGTCAGCCGATACCCATTTTCATCGCGCCTCTGACGTCTTCTAAAGTTTTTTGAGCTTCTTTTCTGGCTTTTTTTGTTCCTTCTTTTAAA
>MFBF01000046.1:7489-12700 GCA_001774865.1 Candidatus Curtissbacteria bacterium RIFCSPHIGHO2_02_FULL_42_15 | reverse complement strand
GTTGTAAGAACCTCTCCAATACCTCAAGAAGATAAACTTTTACATCAACATCCTTGATTTTCCCCTTTTTGTACCTTTCTTTATATTCTTCTATCTTTGCCGGATCACCATGTTCGGCAAAAGCATCCAGATAAACAAAAACAGGATTGCCTTCAACCTTGCCGGGCTCATCTCCATGTATTCTTTTTGGGTCTGTAAACATTGCCATTACTTTCTTTTTGACCTCCTCCGCTGAATCCGAAAGATTAATAACATTGCCTGCAGTTTTTGACATCTTGGCCTTACCGTCCGTTCCCGGCAATGTACCGATATCTTCAGGGATCAGGGCAACGGGCAGTGGGAAGATTTCTTCATAGGTATTATTAAACCGGCCGGCAATCTCGCGGGTGATTTCGATATGCGATTCCTGATCACGGCCGACCGGCACCAAATCCGCCTTAACCATCAGAATATCCGCTGCCTGTAAAACCGGATATCCCAAAAGTCCGTAAGAAGGAATTTGAATGTGGGCATCACGCATCACGTCTTTTAAAGTCGGCGTGCGGTTTAAGCGCGGAACAGATACCAGATTGCCAAAAATTACGGCCAGTTCCGCAACTTCAGGAATCTGCGACTGCAGATAAATCGTCGCCTTTTTAGGATCAATACCAACCGATAAATAATCCAAAACCAAGTCGCGGATATTTTTTTTAAGCTCACCGGTCTTCTCCGGCGCTGTCGTTAAAGTATGCAAATCGGCAATGATAAAGAAACATTCATACTCGTTTTGCAGTCTTAGCCTGTTTTTAAGCGAGCCGACATAATGGCCAAGATGTAACTTGCCCGTCGGCCGGTCTCCAGTCAAAATTCGTTTTTTCATGCCTTCATTATCCTTCATTTAATATCCTTTTGCACCAAATCTGTCAAAATTATTTGTCGTTACTTGACGTCCTTTCAATAACATCTCCAAGTTTTGCAAGTTCTTCGGCTGGCAAATCAGCCAAAGGCCTCAGACTCTCCTCAATCAGATTGGGATCTATTCCATCTTTAGATATCGCCTTGGCTGCACTCACTTGGTTTATCCCACGCATCGCGTCTTGCGCATCAGGACGCCTAGATTTTGGATCATGCTCCATTGCAAAACACCTCCTTTTCCATCAAAAAACCAAGCCCTATTTTGCTTGGTTGGTTTTTTCTTTTAGTTATAACTGAGTTACTACAAAACCACCAAGCCTATGCTTGGAATGTAAAGTAGAACCAAAATGTTTGCTTAGAGCCTGCTTGCCCTGAGCAACGTCGAAAGGTCATAACTGAGAATAGAATATAAAATTAGAAGGAATAATGTCAACCCAGTAGAGCTTCTTCCATTCTCTTCGAGAAATTTGAGTGAGACTCTCTCACAAGAAATTCTACTGGGTCAAATCGGCAACCTCGTACTTGCCAATTGCCAATAGCAAATCGGCAAAATCCATTTCCAATTCCTTTGTTAAATCTCCCGACCCCATATTGATGTGTTTAAGATCGATAGCGCTTTTGTCAATATAAATTGGAATGTCAAGTAAGATCGGACAAACTGCCCCGACCGGAACGCCTGCCACTTTTTTGACTTCATCAGCTCTTGCAAGTTCGCAGTTTACCTCTTCGAGCCTGAGCCTCAAAGCCGAAGGCCTGAGCGAAGTCGAAGGGTCCCCTAAAAGCCGCCTAACCTTTTTAAAATCAACACGATCTTTTCCCCGCAACACAAACGCAAAATATTTGTCTTTGAATTCCAAGCCCTCTTTTACGTTCGACCTAACAATCAACGTCTTCAAAATCTCATCGGGATTTACGCCGACTTTAATCACGTCCTCAACCTTGTAGACTTCTCCCCCAAGATCGGAAACTTTATGTTTGATTTTATTTTTTTGGAGATATTGCCGTATTTGGGAAAGATTAGCCACTGAAAAAATAGTAACAAAAGTTACAGATGAGCCAAAAGAGCCAAAGGTAAAAAAAGACCCACAATTTGTGAGTCAATACTTAGCAATCCTTACTGCACTACTGCCAACCCTTTACCTCAAAAGAGCATCGCGTATCTTGCAATTATTATTACATGGATATCAAAAGAAATCAAGCTTGGCAGACCTAAGTTTCAAGTGACAATATTTTACGCCTAGCAAATGAAATATCTTTATTTATCCTTGCAACCAGTGCATCCTTATCTTTAAAATTTGCCACTTTGCGGATCAAATCGTAGATTTCTATATCCGCAATCTTGGTTTCTGTCCCGTCTATAAAATCAAATAGGTGAACTTCCAATGATCTGTCTTCTTCTCCAAACACCGGCCTTGGCCCAAAGTGCAAAACGCCCCAATAAGGTTTGGCAACTAGTCCTGAGCTTACTTGCAGTGAGTTTGTCGAACCTGTCGAAGGGATAATAACCCGGCAGACATAAATCCCTTCTTTTAGACCGTGAGCCGAGCTCGGATCAAAATTTATCGTGGGAACTTTAATTTTCTTTCCCCGTCCGGCCCCTTTGATAACGCGAGCTTTGATAATTTTTTTGGAGGGTAAAATCCTTTTCATTTGCGCGCGAAGTTCGACATCACATTTAGCATTTTTAAAGCTGCAAGCGCCGCTTCCCTGCCCTTGTTTTGGTTATTGTTGCCTGCTCTTTTTTTGGCCTGAGCCAAATTATATACGGGGATAACTTCAAAAATTATAGGCACGTTGTATTTTAGGGCAACATCCATACAGCCTCGGGCACACTCATTGGCAACAATTTCAAAGTGGTATGTGTCGCCTTTGATCACCACACCCAAAGCGATAATAATATTGGCTTTTTTGGCCTTTGCAATATTTTGGGCAATAATTGGAATTTCCAATGAGCCGGGAACCTGAAACTGCAGTATCTGGTCTTTCTTTACACCGTGCTCCAAAAGTGCTGCCAAACAATGTTTCTCTAAACTCTCTGTCAACTGTCCATTAAACTGCGCCCGGACAATCGCAATTCTGGCCTTATCAAGGACCGTCCTTGGTATTTCTATTTTTTCAGTGTGTTTTTTTAACATTTTTAACTAATTTTTCTAAGTATTTGGCTAAGATGTCTACCTCGATATTCACTTTATCACCGGCTTTCAACCGCTTAAGCATTGTATTTTCCCATGTGTACGGAATTATTCCAACCGTAAACTGATTACCTCTGGCGCTAATAACCGTCAGGGAAATGCCGTTGACTGCAATCGATCCCTTTTCGGCGATATATCTGGTTAGGGGTTTTGGGACTGCGAAAGTCATAATATAACTATTGCCTTGCTTTTTGACAGATCCCAGTTTTGCTGTGCCGTCTATATGCCCCTGAACTATATGGCCCTCAAACCTGCTGTCAGTTTTCATTGCAGGCTCCAGATTTACCGAATCACCTTTTTTTAAATCTGAAAAAGAAGTTCTTTTTTGAGTTTCCGGCATCAAATCCACGTTAAACTTTCTGCCGCTCGGAGAGTTTTTTAATGTAAGACAAACACCGTTGACGGAGATACTTGAACCCTTTTTGAGGCTTTTTATAAATGAGGCGGGTACAGAAAAAGTAAACTTTGCGCCTTCAATGCCTTCAACTTTGCCTATGTGGGAAACAATGCCCGTGAACATAAATTTGCCTACGGCAGGAATCGAACTCGTCGAGTCTGAACCTAAGAGCTCATCCCTCAGAATCGAAGACCTGCGACCTAGGCTTCCAAATTTGCAGAGCAAATTTCGTGCAACTTATCAGCAAGACAAATAAATGTGCCAGCGGTTGGAATTGAACCAACGACCTAGGCTTTATGAGGGCCTCGCTCTAACCACTGAGCTACGCTGGCATTTTGTCTTCTGATATATAACAGCATGACTTCGTCATCTGTTGTATACGTCAGATTCGTCCAAGGCGAAGGCTGACATATATCAGGATTTGCGAACTATCGCAAATAGCTGATATGAGGGGACCGCTCTAACTCTTCGAGCCTGAGGCTCTCAGAGCCGATGGCCAACTGAGCTACGCAGCCTAAGCAAACGTCATTATAGCCAATTTATAAAACTTTGAAAACGTTTACTTGATCTAAGGTGTTAAAATTGTGACGCTAAAATTTTGAATGAAAAAAATCATCCCTATTTTCCTTGCACTTAGCCTCCTCTTGTCAATAATTAGCTTTCCAGTCAAAGCCCTGGCCCAAACTCCGCCGTCTTTAACCGACGCACAGCTTCTGGACAAAACCGAGGCGCAGGCAGCCCGTTATTTTTGGGACAGGGCATTGCCTAATGGTTTTGTCAAAAACGGTGAATTTTCGGCAGATTCAAGTATAGCCGCAACCGGCTTCGGATTAGCATCTTTGGCAGTTATGGCAAACAGGTATGGTTCTTCAAGTGAATGGACAATAACTCCCGCCCAAGCCGAGGCTCGTGCTTTGCAAATCCTCAACAACGCGGTTAATTATCAAGGATTACAAACTGGCAATCCCACCCTATACGGAAAAGCCGGTTTCCTCTATCACTTTATAACCGAAAACGGCCAAAGATCGGGAGCAAGTGAAGTTTCAACGGTGGATATGGCCTTACTTACCGCCGGAGCACTAACCGCCGGAGAGTATTTCGGCGGGCAGGTTGAAACCCGCGCTAATCAGCTATTTAACAACCTCAATTGGAATTATTTTTTCGACACAAATAATAAACTTTTTTATCATGGCTGGAAACCTACGCAAACTTCTGATTTTAACATTCCGGCACCTGATGGCAACGGTTACCTTTCTTCTGCCAAGTGGGATCAGCCCAGCGACGAAACCATTCTAACCAATATGTTGTCACTGGCCAAAGAACCGTCAAATCAAAACTTTAAAAGTAGCCTCTATGCTTGGCCGCGCGTGACAAGGAACTATGCCGGCTACAACGTGGTTAATAGTTATTTTGGCTCGCTGTTTACTTACCTCTATGGTGAAATATTTTTTAACTTTAAGGCCATGGGTAAAGACAACCCCCCACTAGATGCTCTCGGATCTCCGATGATACCTGTAAACTGGTTTGAAAATGCCAAAAAAGCAGCCCTCGCCAACCGGCAATTTATGGATGACAAAAAGGCAGAATGTCCAACCTTCAGTGAAAATCAATGGGGGCTTTCGGCCTCCTATGCACCTGACAATATCACCTATCTGGCAACAAGCGGCGCAAAACCGGCAACATTCAATAATGGTGAACCATATTACGACCACTGTGTAATTCCACCAT
>MFBF01000046.1:0-7455 GCA_001774865.1 Candidatus Curtissbacteria bacterium RIFCSPHIGHO2_02_FULL_42_15 | reverse complement strand
GCAATTACTACGATAATCACTATGATGGGCTGTGGGGAAACTACGGCCCCCACGATTCGCTATGGACACCTGTTGGTGAACCTACTAGATATTCCAATATCTACCTGGGAATCGATAAGGGTGTAGAAGTTTTAATGATTGAAAATTACCGAACCGGATTTGTCAATAATTATTTTATGAGTCATCCAAAAGTAATCCAGGCAGTCAGAATTCAGTTCCCAAATGTTGATTCAGATAATGATGGTTTTTCTGATAATCTTGAACTTTATCTTGGAACCGACCCCTTGGATAATTGCCCGGATAACATAAATGACCCTGCCTGGCCGCCTGATTTTAACAATAATCAGGTGGTTAACATTATCGATGTCCTCTACTTTGGGGATAAAATAAACAAAAAAGTCGCTGATGATCCGTCTCTCAAGCGCTATGACTTTAACATGGACGGCACCATAAACATTATCGATGTTCTCTACATGGGCCCGTATATGTCTAAACGCTGCAGCTAAAAACGGTTCCTGTTACCCGGCCAATTTTGGGGTCAAAATGAGCAAATTTAATTTTAGAAAAATCAAAAATCTGGTTAAAAAATTAAGCATTAGAATTTCCAGGGAAAAATTTCTCATCCCTCTTACTCTATTGACCATTTTTCTTCTTTTAGTAACAATTAGCCTCTCCACTAGTCAAAAACCGAAAACGTTAACCAACGAAGATAAAATCATAGAGAGAGTTCAGCAGTTTGAAGAAGTTACCCAATTTAAAGACCTCCCTGCCCAAACCAGACTACTTGGCCAAAAGGAAATTGAGGAAAGAGCAAAAAATTTCCCCCTGATTTATAAAGATCTCTCTGGCGAGATTTATGAAGTTAGGTTCTCATCGCAAGAGGGCGGTATCCTATTGCTTTACGATGCTGCAAGTGATAAGATTTTGCGGACTTTCAATTTACTGCAGTGGGATCAGTAAAAAGTCACTTAAGTGAAAAGGGCAGCTTTTCAAATCTTATTGCCCGTTATCGCAATCTTACTTTTTCTCCTTGTTACCAAGCTGGCTTTTGCCCAAGCAGTTCCGACGATTATTTCTCATCAAGGTAGGTTACTCAATGCCTCTAATCAACCAGTTACGACGCAAGTTATAGTCGTTTTCGCTATTTATAACGCTGCAACTGGCGGGACTCAAGTCTGGACTGAAACTCAATCAGTTACGCCGGACAATCTCGGCTTTTACGAAACATTTCTTGGGGGAGTGACCGCGTTACCATCAACCTTACCCAATCCCTCGTACTTACAAATCCAAGTCCAGTCCGAAACCCTCTCACCCCGTCTGCAATTCGGCTCCGTCCCGTTTGCACAAAAAGCTGGAGATCTTGATTGTATCGATTGTAAGGTAGGTATTGGGACTTTAAATCCTACGACTCCGTTGCACGTTTTTGGTCAAAGTACGTTCGATGGAAGACTAATATCTACCGGAAACTTTGAAGTCCAGTTCAATGGAACTTCTCCAGCATTTTTTAAGGTTTTCAATGACTGTTGTGAGAAATTTTCAATAAAGCAGGATGGAGAAATACGATTTGGCCCATTTGGTAACATTCTTATCCAGCCTGCTAATACTGAAATTGGTATTGGTACCCTAGATCCGAACGAAAGACTACATATTGTTGGTGGGAATGTAGCTATTACTAGTCAAGGAAACGGGTTAATTTTAAAAGCGGCAGATGGTCCAAATTGTTATCTTTTGACAGTCAACAACACTGGTATTGTTAACACAAATTTGGTAACTTGCCCTTGAAATAATATTTCAAAGCCAACAAAAAATGAAACTAAATTTTCTCACCTTTTCATCCTTTTTAGTAATTATTTTACCCCTTGTTATTTTAATTATGGCGAGGTCTGTCAATGCCCAATCCGTTCCCACGATCATTTCTCATCAAGGCCGGCTTTTGAATTCTTCCAACCAGCCGGTTACTACCGCAGTCAATGTGCAGTTTGCCATCTTTGATGCGGCGAGTGGCGGCAATCAAGTCTGGACCGAAACGCAATCTATTACCCCGGATAATTTGGGATTTTACGATACTTTCCTAGGTGGTGTGACGGCGCTTCCAGCAACTTTACCAAACCCTTCTTACCTTCAAATTACAGTCCAATCCGAAACCCTCTCACCCCGTCTGCAATTCGGCTCCGTCCCCTTTGCCCAAAAAGCCGGCAATGCCGATCTTTTGGATAATCTTGATTCCTCTGTCTTTAGCCAACTCGGATCTTCTATCGAAAGTTCGGAGATTGCCGATTTAACTATCGGCAACCTTGATATTTCGGAAACCGCCGCCATCGCCGGATCAAAAATCTCACCTGACTTCGGTAGTCAGAATATCTTTACGTCCGGCAATATCGGAATTGGGACTGCTTCTGCCACAAGTAGACTGAATATCCAGGGGAGTTTTTCCGGATATCCGCTTTATATTAAGCGCACTGATACAGGCGATTATACCCACTCTCTAATTAGAGTTGAATGCAGTGCAACCTCCAACCGCTGCCAACCGGGAATCCAGTTTCAGCGCCCAAGCGGAAGATTATGGGAGATTGCAGAAGGATCAGGCGATATTGTTGCCGATGTTTTAGGCTTTTATAATAATCTTTCCGGAACCGTAATGGTGATTACGCCATCCGGTAATATCGGCATCGGAACGACCACCCCCGCGCAGAAACTTGACGTTGCCGGAACCATCCAGTTAACGGGTTTTAAACTGCCGACGGGTGCTGCCAATGGTTATGTCTTAACCTCCGACGCTTCCGGGGTCGGCACCTGGCAGACGGCGCCGGGTGGAGGCGGTGGTGGAGGCTGGACTGATGATGGCGCAGCAGTCAGATTGACAACCGACACTGATAGTGTTGGCATTGGAACATCAACACCTAGTACGAAACTGGATGTGGCAGGTACCATCAGGACTAATAATCAACTGATATCAACTGTTAGTACTGGTACGGCTCCACTCTCAGTTTCGTCTTCCACAAAAGTCACGAACCTAAATGCTGATCTTCTGGACGGGCTGGACTCTGCGGCATTTAGCCAGCTTGGATCTTCAATCGAAAGTTCGGAGATTGCCGACGGAACCATTGCCAACATCGATATTTCCGCAACTGCGGGAATTGCCGGCACAAAAATATCCCCAGATTTCGGCAATCAAATGATTACGACAACCCGCTGTATCGGTATTGGCGGAGCATGTTCAGAAAACGATTTATATATCACGGGAGATTTTAATAGTCATACTCCATTCGCTATTAGGGGAGCATTTGGTGGAAGTGTTCCTCTTGCCCAATTTATATGTGGTACTTCCGGCCAACCAGCATGCGGTTCTGTTATTGAATTTATATCTACGAATGGGACGAGCTCGTTTTCCTCGCGTATAATCCAGAATTATTTAGGTAATTTTTACATTGACAACCAGAGCATT
Source organism: Candidatus Curtissbacteria bacterium RIFCSPHIGHO2_02_FULL_42_15 (assembly GCA_001774865.1). Taxonomy (GTDB): domain Bacteria; phylum Patescibacteriota; class Microgenomatia; order Curtissbacterales; family GWA2-41-24; genus MFBF01. The sequence continues at coordinate 4,010 of MFBF01000046.1, read as the reverse complement.
AGTGGAACCGAGATGACAATAGCGGGTTCCGGCAATATCGGTATTGGAACGATTGATCCTCAAAGTAGACTGCAAGTTTCCGGGAATTATATTCAATTTCCAACAATTTCCGGGACTACCCCTCCGGCTGCCGATTGCGACAATTTTGCCGAAGCCGGCCGAGTGGTAGTTCGCACAGACGGTACAACCAACCTCTATGTTTGCACTTGGACTAGCGGGACTGGTGTCTGGGTTGGGAAATAATGAATGAAAAAGATTTTTGGGATATTGGCAATTTTTATAGTCGCTATTTTAGCTTTGGTCGGTGTTGCTTATGCTGGCAGGGTGACGAGTACCAATTATAAAATAACCACCGGCGATGCGGCTTCTAAAGGCTACGCGACAAGTACCAACTATAAACTTTATTCTGCAACCGGCCAGCCCGGGCCGATTGGCACAGCAACCAAGAGCAATTACAAACTTCAAGCAGGATCAGTTCGCAGTTTCTTTAGTGCCGGCCCGGATACTGACAATGACACCATACCGGACGGCCTTGACAATTGCCCCCAAGACACCAATCCAGATCAACTAAACACGGACGGAGATGGTTTTGGCAATGTCTGTGACAGCGATGACGATAATGATTCTATGCCCGATACTTATGAACAGGCCAATGCTTGTCTTAATCCCCTAGTAGCCAATGCTACGGCTAATCCGGACGGCGATGAACTAATAAACTATGCCGAGATGGTTGTTGGTACCAATCCTTGCACCGCTAATCCGGAACTGGCCCTGGATAGTGATAGTGACGGCTTCAAAGACGGTAAAGAACGCTACATGGGTACTGATCAAGCCGACGCCTGCTCAGACAATTCCACAGATCCTGCCTGGCCGCCTGATATTAACAATAACAAGCTGGTTAATATTATCGATGTCCTCTTTTTCGGCGGCCATATGGGCGCCAAAATCGGTGAGTCAAACTACGACAAACGCTATGATTTTGATGCTAATGGGACGATTAACATAATCGATGTCCTTTTCTTCGGCCCGTATATGACTAAAACCTGCACTTAAAAAACGAATAACCCCACATTTACTCCCGAAGTGAACTAGCTTGACACGTTGGGATTCTCAACAGGGTGATCAACAAAACTTGTCTAAATTTTCAATTCTAAAATTTTAATCTTCTTACTCCTGCTCCACCCTTTTATTTGCCTTTCGCACCTCAACGCCTGCTCTTTGCTACTATGTGGCTCTTGAAAAATCATTTTTATTGGTTTGTGCGACCTGGTATAACGGCCACCTTTACCATTCTTATGATCTAAAAATCTCTTTTGAGAATTATTTGAAACACCTGTATAAAAACTTTTGTCTGAACAAAGAAGTATGTAAACGAACCACATGGATTTTCCTGCAGCACATTCGAAAAACTCAGCGCAGTCAAGTTCAGGATAAAGCCCTTCGGTCCTTCGATATACTCAGGGCTCAGGGCACTTCGCCTCTTTTTATTGTACAAAAAACTCGCTCTTGTGATTGTGCTTGCACTGAGCGAGTCCTGAAATTTATTGAAGGACGAGTCGAAGTGTAGCCTTCAAATTTCTTATTTCGAACCAAATTATATACGAGTTTGTGGCTGTACTCAAGGGCTGGAAGGTAATTTTTGATTCAAATCCGCACAGTTACTTATATACCTTGTCTGCTCCGCTATGAGTACCTATGTCCAAAACTATAAGAACGAGTCTTTGCTCTCCATCATAATCCCAGATAATACGCAGGTCTCCTGTTACCCACGAACTCCATCTAATACCATAGTTCCTGGTATTTACTTTATGAGATTGTAGTGATGGGTGAGCAGGATTAAGAGCGAGTTTTTGAAGGGTGACTTTTATGCGTTTATTTAATGTTTCGTCACTTCCCGCTATCTTTTCTCGCGTAGCTGCAAACGTTGCAGTAATTTTAAGGGTAAACATTGGAGAGTTTACTTGATGCCAAGAGCCTTACTAAGTGCCTTTTCATTGGAAGGGTCAACCTCAGTGTAGCGCCCTTCTTCCAAATCTTTAAGGCTTTGCCCAATCCTTTTGTCGGTTGCTTCGCTAACCATAGGTAGTTGCTCAACTTCTTTTTTGACGTCAATAATTGCCAAGTGTCTCATGTATTCACCAAACGAAAGCCCCAAATGCCTTGCTTTAGCAAGCACAACTTGATACAGCTGCGGTGGGAAGGTTATTAGTTTTTGTATTCGTGCGGCATTTCCCATATTTTATATGCTATTGCATATTAACTACACCAATTCTACTATACTTTTGCAAAATTCTCAAGGACCGGAAGATTATTTTTGACTCAAATCCAATGGCGCTAAACCATATTCGTAACTAATACTTGCTGGCACTGTTGATTATTATGGAGACCTTTTAGACAAACAACACTTATTCAACAATTCCATAGTTTTTAAAACCTTATTTGAGTTTTTCGCTTTAGACCTTAAGAGTGTTATGTTTGGTAGTAGGATTAATAATGGGAAAGAAAATAGAATCAATAAGTCTTAAAACTGTAAGCCTGGTTTTATTGGTACTATTTGCTATTCCAGGGCTTGTCATGATAAATGCGGCCTTGATTAGCGGTGTTGTCGGATCACCAATTATTGATTTGTTAATGCGATTCCTTTTCATTATTATTGGAATAAGTTTAATTATTTCAACCATAGGCTTATTTAAATCTAAAAAATGGGCCCGTTTTTTTACTATAGTTATTGCTAAAATACTGTTTATACCTGTGGTTATTTTAGCAATCATAAGTTTAATTCTAGGAATCAAAAGGTTAATAGTTAGCCCGTCAGGCTCTTTCTTTGCCTCACCAGTCTTGTTTTTTGCCTCACTAATCTTGAGCTTTTTCTATTTGATTGCTGCTCTTTTTCTGATTTTTCTTATCTACTATCTAAATAGCCCCAAAATAATAGAGAAATTTAAATAAAATTTTGTGACTCAACCGTATGAGGTTAAGTTTTTTGGAATTGTTGGTTTAGGTAGTCACAGCCACTCCCGAAGTGAACTGGGTTGTAAATTTATTTTTTAAAGTAATCCTTTAGCATTGTCATCAATGTTGTCCTGCCCTTATTAGACTTTAAATACATTTCTCGCCTTTTAGCATCGCTTTTTATTAAATACGCTTCGTAGAAAATGAGCTTTAATGGCCTATATGCTTTAGTTGATTTAACTTCACCTGCATTATGTTCTTGAAATCTTTTCTTGAGGTTTTCTGAGTAACCAATGTAGATAAAGTTTTTTTGAGGATTATGAAGAACGTAGACGTAATAGAACTTCATATAAACATAAACAAATAGTCAGGTACCGTCTGGTACCTGACTGCGTTACAATTCTTTTATACTACTTCTTGCGAAGCCAAGTACTGTATAGTACTCGGCGAAGCAAGGTGCAGAATTGTACCTTGTAGCGGGGGCGGGAGTCGAACCCACTTCTGGAGATTATGAGCCTCCCGAGATACCGTTTCTCTACCCCGCGTCGATTCGGAAATTCTATCAAAAAATGCCTATCTGGTCAACTTTTAAAGAAGAGATCCTTCCACTTTTTCCAATTGGGAACTTCTCTTGACTGTCCACTGTCGACTGTTGACTGTGAACTGTCATCCTCGGGAATTACCACAATTGCTTCGCCCTCCTTAACCAACCCTAACTTGTCGCGAATTTCTTTTTCGGCAAACTCACCAGATTCCTTATACTTAAGTTCAATTTTAAAGGCTTCATTTTCTTTGCGCAGCACTTCAAGTCTGTCTTCGGCCTCCTGTACTTTCTGCGATGTTTGCGAGAATGAATGGATCCGTTTGGCACTGTTTACAGCCAAAATCACGCCTACAAGCATAGCCATAAAAAGAATTAAGTTTCGAGTCATATAAATAGGCTCATAAGGTTATGATATCGTATATCTCATTATAAACCTTCAAGGGCCGAATTGAACCTAAATTATCTCTTGACAAAGCCCATAACAGCCATTCACCTCAAGCTTTCGCTTGAGGGG
>MFBF01000045.1 GCA_001774865.1 Candidatus Curtissbacteria bacterium RIFCSPHIGHO2_02_FULL_42_15 | reverse complement strand
AAAAACTGTCTGATAATAAAAATCCCGAGAGAAAACCTCCGGCGTGGGCAAGATAGGCAACCCCGCCTATTGACGCGGTGACCACGACAATACTGGCAACTCCGCTGAATGCCTGGATAAAAAACCAGTAAATCAGTATGAAGCCGGCGGGTATGGCCGCAATAAACGGCAGACCAAAAACCGGAATTATCGTGTCAATACTGTTTCTTGGAAAAAATTTTAAATATGCACCTAAGACTCCGGCAATTGCACCCGATGCACCAACCATCGGTAAATAAGAACCCGAGATGAAAATATACTGGGCAAAGCTAGCCAATACCCCGCAAAACAAATAAAAAACCAGATACTTCACGCTGCCCATTGCCGCTTCGACATTGTCTCCGAATATCCATAAAAACCACAGATTGGAAAGAATATGCAAAAAACCGGCATGCAGGAACATTGAAGTTATAAAAGGCGTAAGAGTTTCAAACTGGAAAAGGCTGATGTTTGTCGGGACAAGCGCATATTTTTCGATAAAGAGTTGCGTACTTGGAGCCAATAACTCCTGTACAAAAACATAAATATTAAAAATGATTAAGAACAAATTAATTATCGGAAATTTGCCGGAATTTTTACTGTCTCTTATTGGAAACATAAGTTTGCCTATTTTAAGACAAGGGCCGATTTTTACCAAGAATTATATTGACATTCGGGTTTTCTTCGGATAATATTCATATTGGTATGCTGCAAAAAGTAAAAGTTCCAGTATCGGTAATTCTTGAATATAACAGTAAACTCCGAAGGGTATTCCCAAAATCTGTCCATTGGGATGGAAATGACTATCCTGTAACGAAAGTTGGTTTTCATCATACTTTCCGGGAAGGAAAAACCCTAATTCATGTTTTTTCGGTAGATACCCCCTCACTTTTTTTCAGATTGAGGCTTAATACAGACAATCTACAATGGACTTTGGAGGAGATTTCAGATGGAGAAGTTGATTAGTCTTTCATTTAACCGAAAACCTCCAACGGTGATGCATTTGGATTTAAATTCCTGTTTTGCGACTATTGAGCAGCAAGCTAATCCGAGACTTAGGGGGAAACCAATTGCAGTTGCTGCTTACGATTCTCCTGCGGGCTGCATTGTAGCGCCGTCAGTTGAAGCAAAAAGGTATGGGATTGTTGTCGGAATGAGGGTCAAAGACGGAAAAATGCTCTGCCCCAATCTTACTGTAATAACCCCTGATCCCTGGAAATATAGAAACGTCCATATGCAGTTTCGGAAACTCCTTGCAGATTACACAGACCGGGCGGTTCCTAAATCAATTGATGAGTTTGTGCTTGATCTTGAAGGTTTCCCAGCATATAGAAAAGGTATGGTTAACGTCGCTTGCGAAATCAAGACAAGGATAAAAAAAGAAATTGGTGAATGGATTACAGTTTCTGTTGGAATCGGCCCCAACAGATTTCTGGCAAAGACAGGCGCCGGCCTGAACAAGCCCGACGGTCTTGATGTCATCGATAAAAATAACTTCATAGATGTATATTCAAAATTAAGACTTGTCGGTTTATGCGGTATAAAAACCCGAAACGCAATCAGGCTAAACAATATGGGAGTTTATTCTGTATTGGATTTTTACAATGCTTCAGTTCAAAAACTAAAGGCTGCATTTCAGTCCATTCTCGGGTACTACTGGCATCTTAGGCTCCACGGATGGGAAATAGATGATGTTGAGTATGGCAGACGAAGTTACGGAAACTCTTATGCACTGCCAGAACCCTTAATTACGGCAGAAAAACTTGCTCCGATCCTGCAAAAGTTATGTGAGAAAACCGGCATGAGAATGAGAAAAGCGGGTTATCTTGCAAAAGGAATTCATCTGGCAATTGTTTATCGCGACCAAAACTTCTGGCATAAGGGTATAACTTTGGCTGATTTTGTATTCGACTCGCGTGACATTTATAAAATTGCTTTTAGACTTCTAAACCTTAGTCCTTACAGAAGCCCAGTGCGGAATTTGGCTGTTTCCTGTTTCCACCTTGAGAAAGTACAAAATATGCAATTGAGTCTTCTTGAAGATCAGACAAAAAAACAAAATCTTGTAAATGCTATTGATAAAATAAACGAAAAGTGGGGAAATTTTGTGATAACTCCGGCCCGTATGATTGGAATGGGTGATGTTGTCGTTGACAGAGTGGCCTTCGGCGGAGTAAAAGAACTTGAAGAAATAATCATAAATTAAAATGTGCGGACGTTACGGATTTCAGGATCCAGACAAAATCAGAGATTACTATGATATTCAAGGTGATTTAAAAGACTTAAAACCGCGATATAATGCTGCACCGGCTCAACAACTTCCAGTAATACTCCGAAACGCCAAACTTCATGCCAAAATCATGCGATGGGGGCTGATACCATTCTGGGCGAAAGATATGTCTATTGGTTACAAGATGATAAACGCACGAGCGGAAGGTATTGAATCAAAACCATCGTATAAAAAACCTTTCAAAACCCAAAGATGTTTAATACCAGCATCATGCTTCTTTGAATGGGATAAAGAAAATGGCAACAGAAACCCATACTTAATTAGACTTAAAAGCCAGGAAGTCTTTTCGTTTGCGGGCCTTTATGATATTTGGAAAGATGCTGAAGGTAAAGAGCTACTAAGCTATACAATTATGACTACTGAATCGAATCCAAAAATAGCCAAAATACATAACCGAATGCCTGTAATATTAACCAAAGACGAAGAAAAGGAATGGTTAGATTTAAATTATCCAAGTGCAATAAAATTGCTCGATCCTTATCCTGCTGAAAAAGTAGAAATGTATCCGGTTAGTAAAGAAGTTAATCGACCCGCTAATGATTATCCAGAAATTATTAAACCTCTTAAATAATCTAGAAATAAATAATTTAATAAATAAGTCAATATTTCAATAACCTTGACTTTATAAAAATTATCTCCCAATATGGAGTTGTGGTAAGGAATTGCTGCCATTCCTAATTTGTAACGTAGTCATTAAATGATTGCGTATTTTTTTAGGCCCATAAAATTGGAAAAGAAGCAAGGAATCTGTTATAATTAGACCTATAATAAATGGCTGCTATAGAAACGTTACTGGAAATCAACGGAGTTGCAACTGAAGATCTAGAAAAAGTTATTTCTCCCGAAGGTTATATTGCTTCCGATCGTGAGGCCAATTTTGGCGCTTTTTTTGGAAGAGATGCTGCCATTTGCTCAATTTTCCAGATCGAGACTTATAAACTGCAAGAACTTGAGGACTTAGCGGTTCTTAAACCGGTTAAAGATAGCCTCGTAACGATGGCGGTCAACCAAGGTCAAGTTGTCAATGAGTGGCGAGATGAGGAACCTGGAAAGATCGTTCATGAATTAAGAGATAGCTCAACTGAAAAAAATCGTCAATGGCTAAACAATTTAGAGGCAAATAACTGGCCAGTAGAAGGTGGGCGCTTGAGAGGTTTTGAGTCTGCTGATTCGACTCCACTTTTTGTCTGGGCTGGTTGTGATTATTTACTACTTACAAAGGACCAGAGTTTTTTTAAGTGGCTTGATCCCCATATTCGAAGAGCCATCGAATGGATGGAAAAATATGGAGATGTTGACGACGATGGCTACATAGAATTTGAAGCTAAGAACAAAAATACGCTCATAAATCAGGGGTGGAAGGATTCCAGCGACTCCATTAAAACGGCAACAGGAGAAAGACCACCAGGACCAATTGCCCTTGTTGAAATTCAGGGTTACAAATATCGAGCTTTGATGAAGGCAGCGGATCTTTATTCCGACAAAGAAGTGTGCGGTGAAGACTTATTTGATCCTGCTTACGCAGATCAGCTTAGAACACGGGCTAAAGAACTAAGGGAAAATTTCAATCGTGATTTTTGGATGAATGACAAGGAATTCTTCGCATATGCATTGGGTGGAAATAAAAAACAAGTAACAGATATTACCTCAAACGTTGGCCATCTGTTAATAACCGGCATTATTGAGAGGAAGAAAGTGCCTCGTGTGGTTAATCGGTTGATGCAGCCTGACATACTCAGTGGAGGTGGTATAAGGACTCTCTCTCTCAATTCTCCAAATTTTTCTGATGAGGAACCTTCTGCCTACCACTTGGGAGGTAGTGTTTGGCCTCATGACAATGGAATAATCGCTCTGGGCATGGAAAAATTAGGCTATATTCAGGAAGCTGAAATAATCAGAGATAGGGTAATTCGGTCACAAGTATTGCTAAAAAGAAAATACAACATCCGCAACCCAGAACTTTTTATGGTTGATAGATATGGTCATCTGCGACCTTACAATACAGCCCAACAACCTCAAAGTTGGGCAATTCGCTCAAATCTCTACTGGACTGCTGCAATTAGTCGGTAAACACTTGGGTGAACCCTTCGGTAAACTCAGGATTAACTCAATGTTTTAAATTTGTGAAAACCTGCGTAAACATTTTGCCGTAGACTCCTCCGTCAACAGCACCGATGCCGATTTTAGAAAAGGAAGGGTCCAGAATATTTCTTCTGTGTCCCGGACTGTTGATTAACCCGGAATTGGCGCGGGATACGGTAGGCGCAAGTGCTAGATTTTCTCCGGCTGCCGAATATCCAATGCCTGCATCATCTAATCTATCGCCAACGTCCTTTCCTTCCGGCGAATAGTGCGAAAAATAGCCGCGACTAAACATATCCTTTGAATGGTTTCTGCCGATCTTTGCCAAATCTTCGCTCCATATGAGTGGTTTAACGCCAAACTTAGTCCTTTCCTGATTAACAAACTCAAACATGATTCTTTCGCTTTCAAAATCAACCGCAAGTTCTTTTTGGGTAAACTGAAGATCAATTGAGCCTTTGTCTTCGGGTTTTACTGTTAAAAAGGTCAGGCTTTGCTTGGCAATCGGTCCAAAAACATTATTTAAGGGTTTTTCTAAAACTGTAGCGCCGGAAACTAAAATGGAGCCAATTTTTGAATCGTAAACATCACGTTTGATATCCGGTTTTATTGGCAAAGAGACCACGAAAAGCAAGGCAAAAGACAAAAACAACGAGGCGTTTACCAAGGCCGGAATGAAACCAAAATATCTATTGACGAATAAATCTCCAAATAATGTTAGAAATTTTTTAAACAATTTGCCA
>MFBF01000044.1 GCA_001774865.1 Candidatus Curtissbacteria bacterium RIFCSPHIGHO2_02_FULL_42_15 | reverse complement strand
TGCTTCGAATTGCGAAGCATTACGGGCAGGCTCGTTTTAAAGGAAGAAAAGTCAACTGATGCACCGCAGTTTGCCCCAAAACACATTTCGGAAAGTGCTGCCGCCATGCCGCCTTCTGAAATATCATGACATGCCAAAATCTCGCCCGACTGAATTCCGGAAGTTATAGCTTGCAAAACTCCTTTTAGATTTTTTGTGTCAACTTTTGGAACTTTTCCCGATCCACCAGTTATATCAAAATACGCCGATCCTCCGAGATTTTTAAAATCCAGATTGCCAACCAAAACTATAGTCGATCCAACTTTTTTGAAATCGGCACTTTGCGTTTTTTTTATATCCGGTATTTTTCCAAATACAGAAATCAAAAGAACGGGCGGGATTTTTAAAATTTTGCCGTCGGGATACCGGTAAGTTGAGGAAAGGCTGTCTTTACCGGAAACAAAAGGCATACTAAGTGTCTTTGCCATATCGAAACAGGCATCGACGGATTTATCTAAATCGGCTAAAGATTCGCTGTCCGGAAACGGCCAGATAAAATTGTCAATTAAGGCTGCATTATTAATATCTGCGCCAATTGCGACAAAATTGGAAACCGCCTCGGCAATTGCCCAAACGCTTCCCCAGTAAGGATCGATTTTGACCAAGGCCGGATTCAAACCGTGTGAGATTGCCAGTCCATACGGCTTTCCTAAAATCGGCTCTAGGATAGCACCGTCATTTGGGGCAGAATAATCCCATCCGCTCAGAGGAGACAGGGCATTTTTCCCCTGAACAGTATGGTCATACATTCTGATAATCGGTTCCTTTGAACAAACATTGCCGTGCGCCATTACCTTTGGCCAAATTTTTGCAATATCAATATTTTTTGAGGGCAACTTTTCTTTGGCCGTTCTTTTTGTACTTTTGCCGACCATTTTCCTTTGCGGCAGGCCGTCATGCAAAAAATTCATCGGAAGATCGCAAACCGTTTGTTTTTTGTATACCACTTTTAATCTTTTATCACCTGTAAACTTTCCGATTTGCGCAATCTCAACGTTATAAAGTTTGGCAAATTTGGCAACTTTTTTGAGATTTTTGGGGTCTTGCGCAATCACCATTCTCTCTTGAGACTCGGAAACAAAAATTTCCCAGGGAGCAAGCCCAGCATATTTTAAAGGAACTTTTTCCAGATAAACTTCGGCCCCCAGACTTTTTGCCATTTCACCGATTGCCGAAGAATAGCCGCCGGCGCCGCAATCGGTAACTGCCCTTATCAAATTTTTTCTAGAAAGTGCCAAAACCAAATCTATGATTCTTTTTTCTTCAATGGCATTCCCGATTTGCACAGCCGAGCCCAAAACATCGATGGTTTCTGCTGTCATTTCTCCCGATGAAAAAGTCGCGCCATGAACACCGTCCCTGCCGGTTCTGCCTCCGATTGTCAAAATTAAATCACCCACTTTGGGTTTCCCTTTTTGGGCTTTTGATTTTTTGATGATGCCAAATGACCCGACTGCAACTGTCGGCTTTGCGCGAAAATCTTTGTGAAAGTGGAAAGAGCCGTTGTTTGTCGGAATCCCGACGCGATTGCCGTAATCGCGAACGCCATAAACAACCTTTCTCAAAAGATAATCCGGCGCAAGACACCCTGGCGGCAATTCTTTTGCAGGAAGATCTGGCGGTGCAAAACAAAAAATGTCGGTTGAGGCAATCGGCTTTGCTCCCAAACCTGTTCCCAGAACATCGCGAAAAACTCCTCCGGAGCCGGTCATGGCTCCACCGTACGGTTCAATTGCCGAAGGGCTGTTGTGAGTTTCAACCTTGCCATTGACTGCCCACCCTTCGTAAAAATCAATAACGCCGGAATTGTCGACAAAAGCCGAAACTATTAATTTTTTATTGAAGCTTGCAGTCTTTTTGATTCTTTCAAACAAGGGCAGCTTTTCTTTTCCATCGACAACCAATTTTGCCTTAAATGTTTTATGGACACAGTGTTCTGACCATGTTTGTGCCAAAACCTCAATTTCGCAATCGGTTGGATCACGGCCGATATTCTCAAAATAGTTCTGGATAATCTTCATCTCCTCGAGATTTAAAAATAAACGATCTTTAGAAAGATCCATTAGCAGATCATCATCAAAATTACTAATGGAAATTTTTTGAACCGATGGAGTTTTGCCAGAGATTTTTAAAGTTTTTGGAGGAACTTTAACAACATGCTCTACCGATTCGTTTACCAAAAGACGTTTTACAATTTTTTCAATATCTTCTTTTTTAACTTTCCCATAAAAAACGTATTCCCAAGATGAATCGGCAAATTTTAGAGGAATCTTGCAATCAGCTGCTGATTTCAAAAGCGAAGCTGCCTCAGGATTCATTACTCCGGGTTTATAAGCAACTTCGATTATTTGAACGGCATCGGTAAAAATTGGGCGATTGATAGAAACTCGCTGATCAATCGGCTCAAACAAAACTGTCTCGGCAAATTTCTGCACCTGGTCTTTGGAAATTCCTTCGAGTCGATAAATTTTGGCTGTACGGATTTTTTTGATGGAGTTTATATTGAGGGTTCGTTTTATTTCCGCAAGAAGATCCTGACCTTTCGGGTCTTTTGGAGTTTTTGAAACTATTCTTACTTCATAGATCATTTGGTGTAAAATCTTGCTACATCGCGCCAACCGATATCAGTGCGGTAATGTAAATTATTACCTTCGACATCGACTAAAGAAAGTGCATTATAGGCCATTTCTCTCGCCTGTGCAACATTCCGGCCTTCACCTAAAACGTAAAAAAGTCTGCCGCCCGCCGCAACCCATCTGCCATCTTCATATTTGGCACCTGCCCCGAAAACAGTGGCTTTTTTTAATAATTCACCAAAGCCTGTAATTTCCTTACCGACTACTTCAGAATAATCGCCCGGATAGCCTTTAGATGCAGCTGCAACAACCACCCGATATTTATTATCTTTTTCTATTTTAGGCATCGACCCTTTTAGTGCTGCAGCAACCAACTCGAAGTAATCATTTTTGACAGACGTTAAAATAACCTGGGCTTCAGGGTCCCCCCATCGGGCATTGAATTCGATAACCCAAACCTTGCTATTCTTGTCTACCATCCCGCCTAAATAAAGAACTCCCACGTATGGTCTTTTTAACTTAGACAATCCCCGGACGGTTTTTTTAATGATCGATTTGACCTGAGCCTCAACTTTTAAACTCACAATGCGCGGTGGAGAAGAACATCCCATGCCGCCGGTATTTGGACCGTGATCTTTGCCAAAAACCCGTTTGTGATCCTGCGCAAAACCGATTATTTGAAATTGTTCATTGGAAACTAAAGCAAATGCCGAAAATTCCTCACCGTCAATGCATTCTTCTACAAGATAAATTTGGCCGGCTTTGCCAAAATTTTTCATTTGTTTTATGGCAGATATTGCCTCTTTTTTGTTTTTTGCAGAAATTGCGCCTTTGCCGGCTGCAAGTCCGGACGCTTTGATAAACCAATTGCCATCTTTTTGATTTTCAATGAATTTAATACCTTCAAATTCTGAACGATAAATTTTAAAAGAAGGCGCAGGAATATTGAATTGTTTCATAAATTTCCTTGCCCAAGCTTTGTCCCACTCGATTTGTCCTGCTGATTTACTCGGACCGAAAACTTTGATGCCTGCTTTAGTCAAACTATCCGAAAGTCCGCAGGCTACTGCATCGTCCTGCGCCACATCAGCAAGGTCAACTTTTTCTTGCTTTGCAATTTCGACTATTTCGGATGTATCGGTAGTTTTAAGATGAGGAAAAATTTTTGCCGGTTTTTTTGAGGATATCGGAATTAAGTCGTTCCCCGGCACGACAAGAAGTTTTTTTACGTGTTTGCTCTGTGTGTATTTCTGGGCAAGAGTCGCCGCTCTTCCGCCGCCGTCAATTACGAGAACTGTTGCTGCCATAGACTATTTTACGAAAGTTAGCAGAGTTTTTGCAAAGATTCGACGTAAATCCTATTTTCTACTTTTTTAAGCCTTGCATATAGAGAATTAACGGTATCGTTTTTGTGTACTTTAACAAATCCCCTTTTAAGAACCGGCCCGAAATCAAATTCCTTGGAGAGAAAATGGATAGATGATCCGGCATAAGTAGAATTTTGGCCAAGAAAATTTTGGACCGCTTTTTCGGCCAATAATCCTCTGTTCCAAAGCGCGCGCGTACCGTCGGGATTTTTGACACTTCCATTGATAGTTTGCGGCACCAAGCCCGGATGCAGATTCAAAATGCGGTTTTGAAATTTGGCAATTACTTCGTCTGATACTATCTGCTTCCAACCCGCAAGGACAATATAATCGGGTTTTATCGCCTCAAGAATCACAAAAAGATTTTCTTTCTTGGGACAAATGGCAATTTTTAAACTGTGTTTTTGGGCTCTTTTTATGCCAAACGCTTCTTTTGAATCGCTTATGGCAATGGCAATTTCGGCATTTAATTTATCAGCCTCAATCGCGTCGATTATTGCCTGAAGATTGCTGCCTGTACCGACAGTAGAAATTAAAACTGCCAATTTTTTCATCAAAAATTAAAAAGGACAGAATTACTTGAATAATATATCAGATTTTATTCCGAGCGAGAAAACTATAGCATTTATTCCGTAGATGAGAGTTAATCTAGCGAAGCGAAGGAAGAAAGTACCACGGCCTTCAAGCCGTGTGTAGTTTATTTATCGAATGATGATTTTGTAAGAAGATTACTTCTCGTCTTTCAGGTAAAGGCCTAAGATCCCTAAAACCCCTGCAACTAAAAATAACTGCGTGGGAGCAATTGAGGTGATATCATTTTGGGTTACAGCCTGATAAACCGCAACGAGAATAATAACGACTGTCGCGCCTATTAAAACCTGCGATAACGTGTTTGATTTAGAGCTTTGGATCAGGGCTTTTTTGGCCATACAATTATATAATTGCACTCTTTTTGGGAAATAGTCAAATTATGAAGATTAAAAACTTTCTGGGAAGATGGTAAGCCAGATTCTGTTCTTGCGGCCATCTATCTCTAAATGACGATTGTCACTCAGTCCCGCCTTTTTTGCGGGATGCCCCTACTTTGGATCTCCCGGAAGCATGGTAATTCGCCAGCTGGCGAACGATCCATATCTGGGTTGCAGCAGGGAGGATTGCCCGTTTCACACCTACTCGTCTCTGTTGCTCTCCCGAAAGGTTAATTCCTTCCGAGCCCTAAAAACCGCATGTAGGTAAAGCTTTTAGGGACTAGCAGTCACCTGTCCCGGCTTACGCCGAGCACCCCGCTTCCAGCTGTCTGGACTTTCCTCCCCGCCAAAATTGCTCCTTGGGTCGTGTACGAATAGTACTGAAAAGACCCAAGGGAAAATTAGGCGGGGTAGCCGTTCTTCTTCCCAGAAAGTGAAACTACATTTTACCAAAATCACGCTACTTTTTCAAAGAAATTTACCTATTGAGGAGGATCTACTGTTCTTCCATATCATCTTCAAATTTTTGATCCTCGGAAAGAAGCTCGCCGGCAATGATTTTAGCAACCACAACCAAGGGGATTGCCAAAAACGCACCTAAGATTCCTGCAAGTTTGGCACCGATAAGAAGGGCAATGATAATTACAGGCGGCTGTAGCCCAACAACTTTCGACATGACCATCGGCACCAGTAAATTATTTTCAATCTGCTGAACTATTAAAAATAGCGCGGCAACTGCAAGTCCCAAAATAGGCGCTGAGGCCAGACCAACCAGTATTGCTGGAATCGAGGCAATTATTGGACCGACAATCGGCACAATTTCCAAAATTCCTGCGACCAGTGACAAGGGCAACGCAAAAGGAATCCCCAAAAGTCGAAGTCCGACATAAGTCATCACCCCGACTATTAACGACAGCGCAAGTTGCCCCCTAACCCACCTGCCAAGACCGTATTCAACCTTGGTAACAATATTTGCCACCAATTTTTCCTGTTTGCCGGAAAAAGGAGAGGTTACGAGTTTTATTAATGTTTTCCATTCTAAAAGCATGTAGAAACTGAGAACAAATAATGTCAGAATCAAAAATATACTTGAGAAAATGGCGGTTGAGATGGATATAAAGTTCTGGGCAATTTGGCTGATCTGTCCCTCAATTGCTCTTGAAATATTTTCCGTAGGTATTTGGTGAAAGACGAGAAAATTGTTTACAGAATCAATGATTTGAGGAGTCTTGCTGGCAAAATCGCTTGTTTGCTTAACAAGAGGAGGAATAATTGTCCCCATAACAAACCCGATTACAAAAATTACCAAAATGTAAACCAAAATCACGCTTAAAACCCGGGGGACTTTTTTGGCAGTTAACCAATCAACGGGTTTTAAAAGTGCAGACACGATTAAGATGGAGAAAAAAACCAAAATTATTATTTCTTTAATCAGGATTAGAAACCAGATTCCTATCACAAAAAGGGCCGTAAAAATAATTGTCTTATAGGAAATCTCGATCCTAAGCGAAGTTTTTTCTTCTTTCATTTTCTTTAGTGTACCAGAGGCTCACCGTTTTTTCTAATGATTTGCCAAAATTTTCTGAACTTATATCAAAAAGTTTGATGTTTTTAAATTTAGGAAACCATGTTTTTTGTCTTCTTACAAAAGAATGAATATCGCCTTTAAGCCTCAGGAGCGATTCTTCATAGGAGTTCTTATCTAATAAATATTTTGTAATCCACCGGTACTCGAGACCCAAGTTTTCCAGCCAATTATAATCCACTCCATTTTCTAGAAGATCTCTGACCTCGTTAATTAGTCCATGATCAATTCTTTCGGCTAGCCACCTGTCTGCTTTTTTGAATAAAAATTCATTGGGGGCAGTCAAGCCCAAAAATAAATATTGGGAATTGGGAATTGCTCGCCTTGAGCGAGTTTCGAGTCGAAAGGGGAATTGGGAATTGCTTTCATCCTTGATCTCTGATCCTTGATCCTTTTTATGAATAGCTATTTCAATTGCGCGGATTAAGCGGCGTGGATTTGCCTTATCAGATTCATTCATCGATTCGGTGCGGTTTTTACTAAGTTTGAAGAGCTTTTGATAAAGAGCATCAGTTGATAATTTCTCAAGCTTTCGACGAAGCTCCGGATCAGAAGGAACACCAATCGAGTCAATTCCCTCAAACAGGGCTTTTATATAAAAGCCCGTACCGCCAACTATAATCGGAAGCTTTTTTTTATCAATGATTCTACTGATTGAACTTTTGGCAAATTCTAAAAAATCCGCTGCTGAAAATTGTTGTCCCGGATCAGCAAGATCAAATCCATTAATCCTGACTCCGTTGACTATCCAATATCCTGCATATTTCTCAACTGTGTCACTAAAATCAACCTTACCCGATCCGATATCCAGACCTTTATATACCTGGCGGGAATCGGCAGATACTAACTCGCCGTTATATTTCCTAGCCAAATTAATTGCGAGGCTAGTTTTGCCGGTCTGCGTCGGCCCATAAATTACTAACATCATACACAATCCAATTTGAAGAAAGCGGGATTTTCGGATATTTCTGGAAATAACTTACGTTTATGCTGAAATTCTCCCGCTCATGGGGACCATAGGCAACATAATTAATTTTGTAAATTCTTATCAAATCCTCTGCTTCTTCACCACCCTGATATATACGCTCAACATCCGCAGCCCTTTCTAAATAGTCAATTCCGTGACTCCAGAGCCATCCATGGAAACCAACCAAAGTAGAGCGGCCGGAAAGTGCTGGAATCGGGTGATTGTGAACAGGCGCTGTTACAAAAATAGAATCTTTTGCTGTTAAATTTTTAACAGCCTGTGCAACTTTTAAATCCTCGCTCGTAAAAATCTGATAGTAGGTAACTTTCGTAAAAGTCCTGAAAATATCCAGTCCCCCTGAAAAAATCATAAAGAATACAAAGATCGCTCCAATAAATTTTTTAAATGTTGATTCTGAAAAGAACTGATCATGCAGAAAATAGGCAACGACAATACAAGATGCAAAAAACCAATAAATTAAAAGCTTGCTGTTATCAAATTCCCACGGCTGAAAAACGAAAATATTTGAAAGTGCAAAAATTGCCGCCGCCGGAATATAAAGAAAAAAGAAGTGACGGTTTTTTTTATAAAGCCAGAATAATGATATTAAAAGCACCGGTCCGAACAGGCCAAGATTTTTCAGCCAAAACCAAACAATATTTTCCTCACTGGCCCAGCCGTAATCAACTTTGGCAAATTTTAAAAAGTTGGTATCTGAGGAAATCGAATTAAGCATGGGCAAAGCAACCAGCACTGTCGCCGCCGCAAACAAAAACCATCCGGGAATTTTTTTCTTGTCCTTTCTGAAATGCAAAGCCGTTGCCGCAAAAAAGAAAGTACTGATTATAAAGATCACAAAAAGACTGTGTGCCTGGACCAGCGGCAAGATCCCTGCCAAAAGTCCGGCAAGAATCAAAAATGACAAGTTATTTTTAACAAAACCGCGGTACAAAAGTGCAAAAACGGTTATGGTTATGGGAAACGCAAAAAGAAAACCTCTTTGGGGTAAAAAATAGGCAAGGTAAGTGTTAATCCACCAATAACCCTGGTCTTTAATATCCGTGTATTCCCTCGGCAGCGAGATTAAAAAATCAAAAAGGCTTTTTTGGGAATTTTGAAAATCGGCTAATAGAAAGTGGAATCCCAAGCCGCCGTTTACAAAAAACAATAAAAGCGCCAAAAAAACTACCTTTTCATTTTTTATAAAAATCCGGATAAACAACCTTGCAACATAAATTGCTATTATTCCCATTACAAAAGTTGTGATAAACAGTGAAAAATCGACACCCGTTACTTTTGCAATCTGGGAAGTTACAAAGTCGGCAAAAATCGGATAATTGGGTTTATCTGCAGGATAAACGGGGTTTTGGGCAAATACCTGCCCCGATTCCAAAAATTTATTAATAAATCCCAAATGAAAAACCAAATCGCCATAAAGATTAACCTGGCCGACATACCAGCCGTCAGGCCTGATAGTTAACATATTTTTAGCGAAATGTAAAAATAAAAAACCAAAAAGAAAAAAAGTTAAAAATACAAAAAATTTGTCTTTGCGCATTTTCTAAAAGGTATTATCAATGTATACTGCAAATAATGCCACGGCACTTCCTTCTAATTCTAGCAATTATTACAATTTTCTCGGCAGCAGTCCGTCTCTTTCGCATAAACGAACCCGCAAGGTATTATTTTGATGAAGTTTATCATGTAGTCACTGCAAGGGCTTTTGCCCAGAACAACCCTGCGGCTTATGATCCATTTGCTCCGCCTCCTGAAGAAGGTACTGCCTATGACTGGCTTCATCCGCCACTGGCTAAATTAATTCAGGCATCTTCGATAAAAGTCTTCGGTGATAAGCCTCTTGCATGGAGATTACCTAGTGCAATTTTCGGGACTGCACTTATTTTGGCAACGGCAATTCTGGCAACTGTGATGTTTGGCAAAAAAGCCGGACTTATTGCGGGGCTTATTCTTGCTTTTGAAAACTTGACGCTTGTTATGAGCCGGATTACCATGAACGACATTTTTATTGCATTTTTTTCCGTTTGCGCCTTTATCTTTGCCGCCATGTATTCGAAAAAACAAAATTTGATTTGGATTGTTTTGACGTCGGTTTTTTTGGGACTCGCAATTGCCAGTAAGTGGACGGGCGTTTATGCGTTGATTATTGTTTTTGCTTTTCTTTTTTTCGTAATGCTCAAAAATCAAAAATCTCTATTGCCGCTTTCGTTTTTAATTATCATTCCTTTTTTTACCTACCTTGCTAGCTACGGGCAGTTTTGGCTGCAGGACCACAAAATTTCCCAATTTATAGATTTGCACAAACAAATCTGGTGGTATCAAAACAGAAGTGATCTTGCGCATCCTTATGGAACTACTGCCGTATTTTGTACGCCTAAAGGTCTTGACGGACCAAAATCATGGTGTCCGTGGATATTGGATATAAAAGGAGTTTATTTTTCATTCGAAACTTACGGACCAAAAAACGGTTATATCTATGCTTTAGGCAATCCTTTGATTTTTTGGGCCGGACTTATTGCCATCTCCTACTTAATTGGGAAACTAATCTCCGAGCGCAACGGCAAATTAGTTTTAATTCTCATGGGCTATTTTATCTTTTGGGTTCCCTGGATTTTTTCGCCGAGACTCTTATTTTTATATCACTATTTGCCTTCTTTGCCCTTTTTGACGATAGCTTTGGGAGTTTTACTTAAAGATATTTGGGAGACAAAGTTTAAATTTTTCACAATTTTGGCAATCTTAATTTTTGCTTTATCGTTTTTCTACTTTTATCCGATAACATCCGGATACCCGATTAATCCGCAACTTCTGGAAAAATTTATGTGGTTTAGTACCTGGCGCTAAAAAATTAGTGCACCGCAGAACGATTTATCCCCGTATGGTTTATCAACTGATCAAGAACGTGGAAACGTCTTTCTTTTTCGGCGTGGTCGACATCGTCAGAAAAAGCTTTGGTCGCGGCAGTATTTGGACGGGCTGAGTATTTGGCAACATATGCATAGGCAAAATTTACTTTTTTGGCCAAATCCACCGTATTTTCGAACTGCTTTTTTGCCTCGCCCGGAAAACCAACAATTATGTCTGTTGAGATCTGGGCTCCTTTAATTTCCTTCTTGATTTTCTCAACTAGCTTCATGTACTGGCTTCTCGTATACCATCTGTTCATTCGTTTTAAAACATCATCATCCCCTGCCTGAACGGGTAAATGGATATTGCGGTCTATTTTTGGATTTTGGGCAATCATATTAATCAGCTTATCCGAAAAATCCCATGGGTTTGAAGAAATAAACTTAACTTTTTTGATGCCTTTGATTTTGCAAACTTCTTCTAAAAGATAGGGAAATAAAGTTGGAATTCTATATCTTCCTAAATGCTTAACCATTACCGGTTTGACAATTCTTCCACTTGGAAGCTTATACCCGGCTTTTGTATTTTTAACCAGATCCGCGCCGTATGAATTAACGTTTTGACCAAGCAATGTCACCTCCGTGCAGCCATGTTTTGCAAGTCCTTTAATTTCGGAAATTATATCCCCAAAGGGGCGGGAAACTTCACGGCCACGGGTAAAAGGCACCACGCAAAAGGTACAGAAATTATTGCAGCCGTTTGATATCGGAACCCAGGAATGCGATACGTCATTCCTTAACGCAGGGTAGTCAAAACCGACTTCCTCTAGCGGTAAAAACTCATCAACTTCCGGCATCCGGCTTCTTAAGGTTTTTAAATATTTGCCGGTTTCATCGTGGGCGGCCATACCGACCATACAGCCGGTTATAACTATCTTGGGCTTTATCCGCCGGCCGGCGGATTTGACTATATTTTTAACAAGTCCTGTCACTCTGTCTTCTGCCGATTGCCTGATCATACAGGTGTTAATCACAATCTCACCTGCTGATTTCATCGACTTTGCCAGACTATACCCGCGGGCAAGATAATAACTGGTAATTCTCTGGCTGTCGGCTTCATTCTGTTGACAACCGAAAGTTTTAATAAAAAATGTTTGGCTTTTCATCTTCCGGAAAGAACAATTTTAACACAGAAATACTCCGGCTAGAGAATCTTAGGGAAAAAAATAATGAAGCCAACAATAATAGCAGCGACTGAGAGAATCAAAACTCCTCCTGCTGCGCAATGCTTGGCCAATTTTGCTCCGGGGTGATGTTCGGGGTGCAAAACATCACATGCTTCTTCAATTGCGGTATTTATGGCTTCTGCGGAAATTACAGCAGAAGAAATCAAAATAATCACCAGCCACTCATAGGCAGAGAGTTTATAGATTAATCCCAGAACAATAATGAGAATTGCGAAAGCAATATGGATTTTGAAATGAGTTCCTTTGTTATAACTGTAAATTATACCCTCAATTGCAAAACCAAAACTTTTTACCTGATGGACGATAAAACTGTCACGACGCTCCATGTATATTATCTTAACACGAGCCAAATTTAATTGACCCCGCCTAAACTTAGCATTCACCTTTTGGGTATTATTCATACACGGTTCATGCTGCGTTTTTGACGGGGTCTTCGTTAAGTTTGGCAAGCCAAACTTTCCTTGACTTTTAG
>MFBF01000043.1:8073-8876 GCA_001774865.1 Candidatus Curtissbacteria bacterium RIFCSPHIGHO2_02_FULL_42_15 | reverse complement strand
GATCTAATTACTAAATAATTCCCAATCCACAAAACCCCATTTTGGATTTGGTTTTTGGGATTTAGTTAGGTAAATTAGAAATTAGAGTAATATCAGCCCTCGCCTTGACCTGCTGATATTAGAAATTTAATCGATGGATTTCGACCCGTTGCATAAAGAGTTTTGGGAATTTATCAAGGCTTTTGCCTCCTGGTTATCTGCCCGCCTGAAGTCCGCGGGCTTAAATTTTGAAAGCAGCAAAAATTTTGCAGTCGATATACTTTTGGCCAAACGCGGCGCAAATACTCCGGCGTTTGTCCATGCTTCTGTAATCGTGATGGCAGTCGGGGTTTTGGTTTCAGGGGGCTTGCTGTCGTCAACTTCGGTAATTTCTGGTTCATATCCGGGAGTTCCCGCAAACCCCTTGATTGCCGCTTCCGGTGAAGTGCTTTCCGAGCAAAATGTAATTTCATCAACGATTACCCCTGTTACCATAATTTCCGAAAAACCGCGCGATAAAACCCTCGATTACGAAGTTAAAGACGGTGACACTATTTCATCGATTGCCGCAGAATTCGGGGTTTCCGAAGAAACTATCCTTTGGGAAAACGACATTAGCAAAAACTCCACTCTTAAGGCAGGACAGAATTTGAAAATACTGCCGGTTTCGGGTGTGGCGCATACGGTTGTTTCCGGTGATACGATTTATTCGGTTGCCAAGAAATATCAGGCCAACGCCCAGGCCATTCTTAACTTTCCCTTCAACGATGTCGGTGAAGATTTCCAGCTTGCCTCAGGGACTGTTCTGGTTGTGCCTGAGGGTG
>MFBF01000043.1:5382-7991 GCA_001774865.1 Candidatus Curtissbacteria bacterium RIFCSPHIGHO2_02_FULL_42_15 | reverse complement strand
ATTAGTCAGTATTTCTCATGGTATCATCCGGCAGTTGACATCTCCAATCTTGGCGGCGGGCCGATTAGGGCTTCTGACTCTGGGACGGTGACGGTTGCCGGCTGGCTGGATAACTATGGCTACGGTAATCGAGTGATAGTTGATCATGGTAATGGTTACACGACCCAATATTCCCACCTTTCGGCAATCTATGTCTCACCCGGACAAAAAGTTGGCAAAGGTGAAGTTCTTGGTGCAATGGGATCAACGGGCAGGTCGACAGGTGTACATTTAGATTTTATAATCCGCAAAGGCGGTACGGCCCTAAATCCTCTCTCAATTCTTTCGAAATGATTTAGCATCTGGTATTTAGCATCTGGTATCTAGTATTTTAATTAGGTGGAAGGCGGGAAGATACGAGATACGAAAAAAATAGTATTGTCTCTGCTGGCGTTTTTTTTGCCGCTTGCACTCTATGCCAAGACTCTTGCCCCGACATATATTCCGATAGACAGTGCGGAACTTGCCCTTTGCATGAAGTCTTGGGGCATCTGCCATCCGCCGGGATTCCCGCTCTACATTTTAGTAGGTAATTTCTTCACAAGTATTTTTCCTTTTGGATCATTAATTTTTAAGGCTAATTTTTTGTCTGCGATTTTCGGAGCCGGAACTATTCTTCTTGTTTACATTTGCTTGACTGAGCTCAAGGTCCAACGGTCAATCTCCTTTTTGTTGGCCATCTTTTTGGCGGTTTCTTCAACTTTTTGGGAATTTTCGTTATCCGCCGACGTATTTACATTTGCTGCCTTTTTAATTGCCTTAACCTTTTTTCTGGTTTTTAAAAACAAAGCCTTGTGGGCATTTTTTGCGCTCGGGCTTTCGGCTTCGCATTTTTACATCAGTGCGATTCTGGCGCCATTATTTTACTGGTTTTTCTGGGGATTCAAAATCCGGTTTCGGGAAGCCGTAATTTGCGGTGCGCTTTTTATTCTGGGTTTTTTCCCGCAGGTTCTGATGTATTTGAGGATGCAGAAGTCGCCTGAGATAAACTGGGGGCATGCAGAGGGAATTTCCGGCTTCTGGTATTTTGTAAGAAGGCAGGAATTCGGTTCGATTTTTCTTTTGTCTAATCCGGCTTTAAAATTTACTCTTCTTAAAGTCTTTAAGCACTTTTACCTTTACTTTGTCAGTTTGACGTTTAGCTTTGGGGTAATTTTGCCTGTGATTACTCTGATTGCGGCAATTTTTGGAAAGTTTTATAAAAACCGCAAGCTGGTTTTGGTAACCTTTGCGTTTTTGACAATTGTTGCGGTTCAGCTTGTTTTGCTTTCGACAATCGACCCGGCGGGTGAGGATAACCCTTTTCAGATAAACAAGTTTTACCTTTCTTCTTTTGTGCTTTTTGTGTTTCTTGCAGGTGCTGTCCTTAACCGGATTGTTAAGCGCCTGTTCGGAGAAGAATCCATGTACGCGCTTTTGTTGCTTTTTGTGTTTGTCATGATATATCTGCTTGCCAATTTTAGGACAAACAATTACGCCGGCAACTATTTTTCGCAAAAGATGGTTGAGGATGCACTTTCCCAGTTGCCGGAAGGGAGTTTGGGAATTACCGTTTCCCACATTGTTTATTTCGGCGGGCGTTATGAACAAAAAGTAAACGGCAGATTCGCAGGCGTCACTTTGCTTTATTTTCCAAACGAAAAAAACCGCGACAACGAAAAATATCATCCGGAGCTTTTCGGCAGGACAATTAATAAGGATTTTGTAAAGACAATTGAAAAGGGCAAGAGTATGGGAGATGCTGAAAAATATGTGCTTTGGACAATCGCCCAGAATTTAGACCGCGAGATATATATTCTGCAGGGGACTTTTGAGGAGGGTTTTTTTGCCTATCTTAGGTCATATATCAAGCCCCATGGCCTCTGGTGGCGGGTCGTTTCCGATCCTTACGCCCAAGGTGATGTCGAACAAAGCCAAAGGCTTCTTTCAAATCTGCAAAATGCCAATATTCGATTTTTGGACGTTGAGCTAAAACAGCAAAAGCTGGACACTTTAAATTACGCGGTTTCCTATCATTCGACCGGGATTGCTTTGGCGGCAGAAGGAAAGTATGATGCGGCTGTCGAGCTTCTGGAAAAAAGTTATCGGGTAAGGCCAAAGGGTGACAATGTCCAGAAAGAACTTGATCTTATTAAAAAGACTAAACAACTGGCGGGCGAACAGGCGAAGCTGGTTGGGGCGAAAGACAAAAATGGTTTGACAGAATACGGCAATAATCTGTTTACTCTCGGTGATTTTAGCAAATGCTCCGAAGTCTTTTCGCAACTTGTGCAAATTGATGGAAACGACGCCCGCAGTTTTAATAACTTGGCGTCATGCTTGGCATCAATGGGTAAAAAACAGGAGGCGCGCGATAATTACCAAAAAGCCCTTGCCCTTGACCCTAATTTGGATATGGCCAAGAAGGGGCTGGAGGCCCTCGGAAATTTATAATTTCAAATTTGAAATTTTAAATCAATTTTTAAAAATTTAATTTTGAAACATTAAGATTTCATTTAAAATTTAGAATTGAAAATTGAAAATTATCTGAAATGATCGACTACACCAAAATTACAGTTGTGGGAGGCAAA
>MFBF01000043.1:0-5259 GCA_001774865.1 Candidatus Curtissbacteria bacterium RIFCSPHIGHO2_02_FULL_42_15 | reverse complement strand
AAGGACGGCCAGATTGGATTTTCTAATCTTCGGCGCGGAGCAAACGGGCAGGATTTAATTCTCAAGGTGCCGGTAGGAACACAAGTCAAAGTGGAAAGTCAAAGTGGAAAGTCAACCGAAAAACTTTTCACTTCTCACTTTGACTATGACTTAGTTAGCGGAGGCGAACGAGTGTTGGTTGCCCGCGGCGGAGGAGGCGGACGGGGCAATGTCAAACTGCGCGATGAGTTTGGAAGGAGGCCAAAGGCTGGAGAGAAAGGTGCAGTCGGGGATGTTTGTGATATTACTTTGGAATTAAAACTGATCGCCGATGTGGGTCTAATCGGGCTTCCCAATGCCGGCAAATCGACTCTCCTTTCGGTTTTAACATCCGCAAAGCCTCAAATTGCCTCTTACCCCTTTACGACACTGGAGCCGAATTTGGGGGTATTAGACAGTTCACAGTTCACAGTTCACAGTTCACAGAAGAGTCAAAAGAAAATTTCTGAATCTGTTGACCGTGAACCGATAACCGTGAACAAACCAGCTGCGCTGGTTCTGGCCGATATTCCGGGTTTAATCGAAGGTGCTTCCAAAGGCAGGGGCCTTGGTGATCTTTTCCTAAAACACATTGAAAGGACAAAGATTTTGGTGCATTTGATTGATGCTTCCGCTTCGGCTGACCATTGGCAGGATTACCAAACAATAAGGCAGGAATTAAAAACTTTTTCAAAGGATTTGGTCAAAAAAAGGGAAATAGTTGTTTTAACAAAAACCGATCTTGCCGATCCGTCGGAAATTCTGCAAATGAGAAAATTATTTTCTCAAAAGCGCAAAAAAGTTCTGGCCGTTTCTGCGCTTCAAAAAAAAGGACTTGAGGAGCTGGTTAGGGAGATAGTCTCCAGAGTCTAGATTCTAGAATGTTGGGCTGGGTGATGGGCTCGCACTTGGACTTGGTGATGGTGACGGACTTGGTGAGGGTGAAGGTGAAGCGCCGGGCGAAGGACTGGCTGCGGGCTGCTGTTTTGCCTGCTGCTCCTGCAAATCCCTCAACTGTTTATTGTACTGATCAAGAAGTGTTGCGATTTCTGCCTGTGCAGGGTCATTGGCGTCCAAAAATCTCTTGGCCAGAGTCAGCTCATTGACGATTCTGGGAACCTCGCCCTTTTTCTCAATTACAATTTTGGCAAGCCGAAATCTGCCCGGGCCGTAATCTTCTTTGACAATTGCCGAATCCTCGAATTTTCGCTGTGCAAGATCCATATTCCCAAGTCTTTGGTAAAGTTGGCCCAGACGGTCGTGGAGAATCGGGTTCTGCGGATCAAGATTAACCGCCTGTGAGAGCGTATTGACAGCGTGGGTGTCGGCACCGCCGACCGAACCTATAAGGGCAAGGTAAACGTTGGCCAGGGTTTCCCAGTTGGCAACATTGGCGGCGGAAATTCCCGGAAGCTTAAGCGGCAGAATTTGATAGCCGGAGGCGACTTTTGCCTGGTCAATGGAAACCTGTGCCAGTTGTGCCAAAAGCCGCTGCTGATCCTCTGCCAGATTTCCCTGCTGGGCGAGGTTGGTTGCGGCATTTAGGGAAGTTTGAGAAAGGGAGCGGTGGTAGGCATCGACCCTCGGATTTGCCCCAATTGCCCTTTGCAGAAAGCTAATTGTTTTATTGCCGTCATTGGCGCGTGCCGCCACAAGCGATTGCCTGAAGAAATACTCACCCCGGTAAGCCTGGATCTGGTAGCCGACTGAAACAACTGCAAAAATCGCAACCGTGACCAAAAAGAGAATGGGCAAGACCTGTGACTTTGCGCCCTTGGGGCCTTCTGAGGTCTTAATAAGGTCGCTTGAGGGCCCGGCCAAAGGAAACCAAGCAAATTTGCTCTTTAGGGTTGCAAGCTCAACGGTGACCTCGTAGACCTGACTTTCATCCGATGCCTTGGCCATGACCGCCAGAGCAACAAGTCCGATAAAAAAGGCGCTCGCTGTGGCAAAAGAAGATGAGACAAAAAAGTTCGAGGCGATGTATCCTACAATGGCCGCAGAGGTCGCTAGGTAGGAAAGACTGTTTTGGCTTTTGAAAATAAGCGCCCAGATGAATCTTAGGGTAGCGACCGCAAAGATCAGATAGGCCAAAATTCCAAAAATCCCCAAAGTTGCGATCATTTCACCAAAGTCGGAAGACGATCTGTTAAACCTGATCGCCCAGTCGTCTGAGGCGTTGACATATCTTGGTTTTAGTTGGGTGTAGACAAACTGGAAAGTGCCCGGGCCGGTGCCTAAAATCGGTCTTTTGCCGACAGCTTGGGCTGCCACATCCCACGATGCCTGTCTGGAAACAACTTTCTCACGCGGTGTGTCGATTTGCGCATTTTCCGCAGCCTGAGGATCTTTCTGGATAATCCATGCCCCTAATGTTCCTTGGGCGACCTGTGGTACGAATCGGATAACCAAAAACAAGACTACGAAAACGGCAATCACGGCCAGTGCTCCGGTTTGGGTCTTGTCAAGTTTTGTTTTGAGGCTTTGGGAGGCAATGAGCAGTCCGGCTGCCAGAAGCCCGATATAAGCCGGCCAGAAGTTTATCAGAATTAAAGAGAAGGCCATCACAAGGGTTGCTATGATGGCGAAAGGTCTTTCTGTCTTGCTTCTGGTAAAAATTGCCAATGTTGCCGCAATCGGGATGACAAAGGTCTGCAGAAGGGCGAGTCTGTTGATAACACCGACTGTATTGAATGAACGGATTTTGGCAAACTCAAAAGGAAAATATGCGGCAAAATAAGAGGCCAAAGCTACCAAAGATGCAACCGCGGTGCTTATGATAAGAATCCATAAAATTGCCCTTATGTGTTTTTTGCTCTTGAGGTTGGAAACTGCCATGAAGTAGAAAAGAACAAGTACCAAAAGCGGAAAGAAACTCGGCCAAAGATTCTGGGGATGGCCGATTATGGAAATAAAGTTATCTATTGAGGAGGCAGAGGCAACGAAGACGACCGCTACAAAAACTATCAGAGGGATGTCCAAGGGGGTTCTGGTAAAGACGGCTCTTTTTTCAAGAACCATTCTCGAGGCCCAGATC
Organism: Candidatus Curtissbacteria bacterium RIFCSPHIGHO2_02_FULL_42_15; assembly: GCA_001774865.1. Taxonomy (GTDB): domain Bacteria; phylum Patescibacteriota; class Microgenomatia; order Curtissbacterales; family GWA2-41-24; genus MFBF01. Next base: position 2,204 of record MFBF01000043.1, on the reverse strand, counting down.
AAAAGACCTACTGCCGTAATAATAAGAAGGGCGGTAAATTTATTGAATTCGAAAAATTCAGAGGTCGTAGGCAAGAAGAAGAGGGGAGCGCAAACTGCCGCAAGAGCGACCAAAAGAAAAACCAGATTCTCCGAAAGTTTTAAGAAATTTTCTTTCATCTTTTCCCATCTAAAATTAATTAACTATTCTTTGTCAACCGCTTAAAATTAAGGTCAGACCTTAAAAAAACAAGGTCTGACCTTGTTAGTTATCCTAAGATTCAGGCTCAATTGTCAGACTGGGGGGCAGGTCAATTGACTCCGTGTCGCCTTCCACGAAATCCTGATAAGAAAGACCTTTCTTTGAGTTGTTAAAGTACTCAGATATTAATTTTGTATCTAGCCAAGCGGCCTGGCGTTTATTTAAATAGTACAAATAAGATGACCAATCGAATTCATCCAAAGAAGCACCACGACCTAAGGGATTGAGATGGATATATCGGGTCAGGTGCAGTAAATATTCATCGGAATCGATCAGCGCACCTTTATATCTTCCCTGGAAAAGTGGACCAACCCTTTCATGTCTCTTGTTAAAGTAGGTAGTGTAAGCATTTGATACTTGTTTCATTAACTTGATAATTGCATTTTTAGCTTTTTGTTTAACTAGAAGGTGGTAATGATTAGGCATGAGGCAAAAGCAAAGCAATTTTATTTCATGGTTGAGGTTATTTTGGACTAGGTTATTCTTTAGGAGAGGAAATTCTTTTTGCAGATCTTCGGGCGGGGAGAGGTATACTTTTAATAGGTACAGGAATTTACTGTAGTCATCACGATCCTGGAATATTAATCTTTTCTCAACGCCCCTATTATACATATGGTAGTAACCGTTCTCAACGTATGTTTTGATAGCATTTGGTGAGGGCATTTTTCCACTAAACAAGGTCTGACCTTAATTGTCAACTAGTTGGTTTCGGAGGAATCAGTTCCTTGCGAGACTTGGCTGTCTGCGTTGACGATGAGCCAGTCGAAGGTGATTGTGCCTTGGGCCTGACCGCCGTCTACTTTGACTGTGAAGCCCTCAAACTCGCTCTTTGCCGAAACATACAGTGTCTTTCCGCCGGTTTGCGAGGTTGGTGTTACGAATATCTTGGCTTCCGGTTTGATGGCGGTTGTGAAGATAGTAACCTGAGTTTGGCCTTGCCCGATTTGTGCTTCACCCACGGTCTTTGCGTTCTCATCCGAGGTATCTATTGTCAATTCCTTGGTCTTTATGTTTTGGGCAGTTAATGTGCCCGTAATCTCAAGGTTGCCTTCACGGTCGATGGTGACTGCGCCGGCACCGATATCGACAAGAATGCCGTCTGTGCATAAGGTCAGACCTTGTTCCAAGGACTGACCTTGTTTGAAGCAGCCGGCGAGTCCGTCGTTTTGGAGATACAGAGTTGAGCCCAGAACATTAATCTGTCTTCCATAATCTATAACCAGCGTGCCGTCCTGGCTGAATGTGCCGGCAACCTGTGTCTGGGCAAGGTTGGAGTTACCGAGGACTTGCAGAGTGTCAAGCCTGAGGTTAGTTGTTGAAAGCAGATCGGTAAGCTCGTCAAGCGCTTGACCTGTTTCTTCGGCCAGCTGGCTTGATGATGTAGCTTCAACCTGAGCCGAATCGGTGGCAATCGGGCTGTCAATCGAGTCTGTAGTCGGTAGTCGGTAGCCGGTAGTCGGTAATAGTGATACTTGTTTCTCTACTTCATCTGAAACAAGTTGCCTGATCTGGTCGGCGGTGAGGTTCTGGTTTTCCAGATCGCTATTGACGAGAGTGCCGTCGGGGTTCAGCTGGCTGTCGGCAAGATTATATGGAAGCCCGTCCTTCGCTGAAGCTTCGGAGGGTGGATCTATTCCTTGAATAGATCCATTGTCGGCCAGAGCCGAACCGATGTACCAGCCGGGCTCGACAAAGACGATTATTTTGCCTTCGGCAAAACGCTGATTTTCACTGATGTTATCTGCGGTATTCTGCTGTTGATCCGCGGAAATCTCTGAGCCGTCGAACGGCTCGAGCGCTATACCGACGATGCGGCCGGCGCGGTCGGCACGCATGCCGACACCGGCGGTAGAGGAGGAAGTAATCGGGTCGCCGGCCTTGATCGGGCCGTTTTCAAGGCTGACTTTTGTGGGAACCCTGCCTGCCAAGGCTAAACGAGGTCCGTCCTCGTTTTGGCCGGCGTT
>MFBF01000042.1 GCA_001774865.1 Candidatus Curtissbacteria bacterium RIFCSPHIGHO2_02_FULL_42_15 | reverse complement strand
GTTTCAATTAGAGCTGTGCCGATTATGGTCAGCGAGCCTTTTTCTTCACAATTTCTGGCCGCTCCGAAAAAGCGCTTTGGTGGATACAACGCCGCCGGATCAAAACCGCCAGTTAAAGTTCTTCCCGAAGGCGGAACCGAAAGGTTGTAGGCACGAGCCAACCTGGTAATCGAATCCAGAAGAATCACCACATCAAGTCCCTGCTCAACAAGCCGTTTGGCCCTCTCCAGGGCGATTTCGGCCACCCTTGTTTGTTCCTCTGCCGGTTCGTCGAAATTGGAAGCGATCACCTCGCCTTTAACCGACCTTGAGATATCGGTTACCTCTTCCGGCCGTTCGCCGATTAAAGATGCCATCAAGTGAATCTTAGGGTAATTTTCGGAAATTCCCCGGGCTATATCCTTAAGAAACGTAGTTTTGCCGGCTTTCGGCGGCGAAACAATCATGCCGCGCTGGCCTTTGCCAATAGGCGCAATTATATCTACAACCCTCATCGAAAGGGGCAGTTTGCCGGTCTCAAGTGTCAGTTTTTCGTCAGGGTAAATAGGCGTCAGATCTTCGAACTTTGTGCGTTTGGTCTGCTTTTCGGCGTCTTCGCCATTTACCTTTTCTACCTTTAAAAGCCCGAAGTAGCGCTCCGTGTCCTTAGGCGGCCTGCCTAAACCTTCAACCTCATCGCCGCCTATAAGCTGGAATTTTCTGATCTGAGATGCCGAAATATAAACGTCATCGGCGCTTGGTCTGAATTTCGGCCTTAAAAAGCCGTGGCCGTCTGAAGCGATATCCAGAAACCCTCTGACCTTTTGGGTCGGGACATCCCTAGCCTGCGGCATATCATCCATTTCACCGTTGTAGCCTGAAACTCTCGGCCGGTCATATGAAGAAGCAGCCTGAACTTCCTGCGGTTGAGCATCACCACGCAAATCAATTACCGCAGGAGTTTTTTCTTCCGGCATATCCTCGTCGCTCTTATTTCTGACTCGTACTGAAACCTTTGCAGGTGACATAAATAAATAATTTCTAAGTACTAATTGCTCTAATCTCTAATCAATCGTTGGCAGTTCCTTAAATTTTTTAAATTGGGTTTTGGGACTTGTTTAGATCAATTAGATATTAAACCAATTAGAAATTGCAGAACTTTTTAGTCACAAGTCTGGCATTAAACTAATCTTCTGGGAATCATTAACTGAAGTTCGCCCTAAATTCTACTTTACAAAAACACGTCTTGTCAAATGACTGTATCCTATTTCCTACCATCCTACTATCCTATTGACCTATGACCTATGACCTATTTACTTTAAATAGGGCCACAAGCCTGCCCTACTTGTGGCCCAAACTTGCGTCCTGTCGAGTTAGACTCAACGGGACTAGATTAACTTAAATCCTTTCCCCTTCTTTTTTCCGTTAAGTTAAATCCAATTTCTGAAAGACTTTCTTCCTCTTTTTTACCGATTATTCTACCCTTACCGTATCTGGCAAGCAAAAGCCCCAAAGGCCCTGCGCCTGCCATCGATGCCACACCTAAAACACCAACACCGGTTTCTGGCTGTTTTAAGGGAACAGAAGTTACAGCAAAAGACTTAACTTCTGGCGCAGTCACTGTAACGGTCTGGTTGTTTTCCTGTTTCTGTTCGACATTGACATTGACCTCGGTCTTTTGTTTTTGCTCCTGGCTTTGACCCTGATCCTGACCCCCTTGAGGTTGCGGAGTCGGGCTTGGTTCATCTTCTTCCTCACAATCCCAGTCCTCATGGCCGTTGTCTTCTTCTGATTCCTGGTAGGAGTAATCGTGTGAATCACAAGAGGCCAAAACACCTTTGGTGTAAAAAATCAGGGTGAAGGCAGCGATAGCCGAAAAAGCCAAAGCTATGATTCCAACTTTCCAAATATTTCTTAAAGTAATTATTTTATCGTCCATTATCTTTACTCACCGCCTTTCAATTGCTTTTATTTTTATCACTTTTTCTCTTTAGGATTATGCTATTCCCGAATTCATCAGTTTCATCATCATTTAATTGTCCTGTTGCGGCCAATTTTCTTCTCTTCCAAATTGACTCTGCTGTCCATGCTCCTATTCCAACGGCACCAGCGGCCGTCATCAAAGCCCCCAGCCATAATGTTCCGAATCGATCGGCAGCTGATCCCGGTGTACCCCCTGTCGGCGGCATCACTTCCGGAGCCTTTGGTACAACAGGCGTCGGTGTTGGTTGCGCTGTTGGCGATTCAGTCGGTTTCGGCGTCGGCTGCTGCGTTGGAGTCGGAGTAGGTTTTTCCTCTGGAGGACATTCGCGGTTAAACGTAAATCCGCCGGAATCCCCCTCGTAAGTAACTACTAGTTTTCGAACATTCTGCGCGTTCAATTCAATAGTTTGAACGCTGGCATTACCCTCATTGGGAATTTCCGCTTCTGTTATTAGATTGCCGTCTCCGTCCAAAGCTCGCACTATGCCTTTCGGTCCCTGATCTTTATCAACAAAAACCAAAGATTTAATTTTCTGTTCTGCGTCAAATGTAATTGTTACATCACCGCCGGCTGGGCTATCTTCCACTTCCTGAGGATTATTGGGAATCGTGTCACCGTTGGAATCGACATAATCACGTCTCGAAAGAATCAGAATTTTGCCCTCATCAACTTCCAAATCGCCCGCGGCCGTATCATCGCGATTGGTATCGAAAAGCCTTACCTGATTCGGATTACCGTGCCTGCCTGTACCGGAAACATGAATCCCGTTTGCGGCAAGCTGTTCACTAAGAATTTCCCCGTGAGCCAGTCCTTCAAAAAGATCCTCCGGACACGGCAGCGGTGTTGGTTGTGAAGTTGGTGTAGCTGTCGCTGTAGACGTCGCGGTTGGGCCAGGTGTTGGTAACGGGGTAGCCGTTGGTCCTGGTGTTGGAGTCGAAGTCGCCGTTGGCGTAGACGATGGTGTTGGTGAAGGCGTTAATGTCGGTGTTGCGGTTGGTTTTGGCTCACAATCTTCGCCTTCTTCACGGTCTTTATCCTTATCTTTGTCTTTATCCTTGTCTTTGTCTCCTCCATGGCGGTCTTGGTTTTTGCGATCGTCATCTTTTTCTTCTTTATCTTCGTGGCCATTATCGTCTTTGTCTTCTCATTCTTCCCTGTCCTTATCCTTGTCCTTCTTGTCGCCGTTTTTGTCCTCACTACCATCCCTGCCTGTCGTTTCCACCTGACCGGTTTCTTCTTGAAAACTTGTACTAGCGTCAACATCTTGGGTCTCTGCAATTGTTCCGACAACCGAATCTTCACCTGCTTGATCCAATCCGCCTGCTGAAACCGCGGCCTCTTCATCAGCTACTCCGCCGCCAGAAATCTCTGTTGACTGAGTCTGTCCAGCCGGCGCTCCGCCGCCGGAAGGAAAACTCAAAGGCTTCAAACCGCCGGTTCCGCCTGATGCATCAACATCTGCTTCCGGTTCGTTTACAACTACAGGCAAATTATCACTTATATAATCGTCAACTTGTCTTTCTGTTATCGGGAATGTGTATTTCTCACCAGTGTGCACCAAACGAAGCTGACTAAAATCTCCTCCTGCCAAATCATATGCTTGCCTGTAAACTGCTGCTGCAAATTCTTGATCATCAAGGTTAAGAATCTCGGCCGTCGATTGAATAAAATTGTTCGGGCTTTTTCCAATTGGGACCTCCAGTTCACCACTGATTTCCCCATCACTACCGTCAATATACTCTCGAACTTGCTCTCGGGATAATTCGGAAGCAGGAGCAATCGCAATGCTGCTGGTTACAGAAGATTCAACTTCTTCTTCCTCTAAGTTTTCAATTCTTTGCTCGAGTGAATCGAGACGCCCCTCGTTAAAAACCGGTTCTGTTGCATTTTTAAAAATATCCTCAACAACCCAAGTTACTCCATCTATCTCAACACTTTTATTAACCAATTCATCAAAGGTCGAATTACCAATCTGTTCATTGTCAATTGGTTCTTGAGGTTTTTCTTGATCAAAGGTGGATCCTATCATTAATCCGCCAACTACCCCACTTCCAAAAATACCTAAACCAGCTGCCGGCCGCCAAGCTGAGCTGAAAAATCTCGAAGGAGAAAACCACCCTGAATGAGACCTCTGATCGGACTCTTCCTTTTTTTCCTCACCTTCAACCGGTCTTCCCTTACCAACTATTCCTAGAGCAACAATTGCACCACTTTTATGAAGATTTTCGTGTGCCCGGCTTAAAGGATCATTTTCATCAACTTGAACAAGCCGAATTCTATTTAGTGCCTCTTCAATATCCTTGAAATTGTCAAATGGATCAACTTCCTCCTTTAACTCTGAAACCAAATCAACAAACTCTTTAACCCTATGTGCATATTCGCGAGGATCTTTGGGCTTTGCGGTCTTTTCATCATAAGCTTGGACGAGAAATGAAGTTGCTTCGTCTGCCGAGGCATCTTTTAAACTGTATAATGCCTCTTCTGCTAACTCTTGGGGAGTTTTACGAGCAAGAACCCAATTTGGAGGAATATTATTAAGCCGCAAGTACCTCTCGAGAGCATCCAGGCCGACTGCACGAATATGTGCAAACATCAATCTACCAGTTTGCTCTTTAACCATCGCCTTAAACTCTCTTTTTCCCTTTTTTCTTGGTCCTTCCAAATCTAATCTCTCTAAAACTCCCCGGACATTTTGGGGCGAGTAAGGATCTTCGCTGCCAAATGGTGATTGCCAATCCGGATTAACTTCTAGTCCGAACACTTTAAGTCTATGTAAAATCTGGATATCTACCTCAAGAACCTTCCTTTCAGCCTCGGCGGGGGCGCCAGCGCCTTCCTGAGTGCCTTTTGCTAAATTTTCGAGGTGTTGACCTCTTATCGATTCAGTTGATGAAGAAATCGGTGGACGAAATGGTCTTCGAGAACTTTTTCCTAAGGCCTCAGTAAGTCTTGTTGCCCCATACCCTGCACCAATACCTAATGCGGCTCCTGCTACAAATTTAATTGCTTCCCTGCTGTTGGACATAGACAGTTTTAAATTTAAATACTATAAGTTCTAAATTCGAGCGCAAAATATAGCACTTTAGATAATACTTGTCAAGTACTACAGGATAGTTTGCAGTTCGTAGTGGATAAAATTTATGTTTTAAGCTACTAACTACTTACTATCTACTATCACCTAAAGTGGGGCAGAAATTGAGGGACAGATATCTTGCTGGGGGAATATACAACATATATATAGGCTTGTCAACAGGGGTGTAAAAAAATTGTTCAAAAACGGTTTTTGGGATCAGAAAACTTACACTTGCCCAAAACAGATAAGCCTTCTGCAGCAACCTAATTAATATAGGCTCTTGACAAGGATAAATAAGTTGTTCTAATGTTAAAAAGGAAAG
>MFBF01000041.1:1122-8981 GCA_001774865.1 Candidatus Curtissbacteria bacterium RIFCSPHIGHO2_02_FULL_42_15 | reverse complement strand
CTGGGGAAATAATCAAATACGACCCCAAATACTTAATTTCCCTCAATACACTCTTAGGTTCCCCAGGGGTTTCCTGGAAAGAAGTCGCGCCGTAAGCCAGTGGCTTACGTAATTAACCTAATTAGTCTAATTTCTAAATAATGCCCAAAGTTTTAAATGACAAAAAATATGACCTTGAAGAACGAACGGCAAAGTTTGGCGAGGATGTGATTAGGTTTTGTAAAAAGATACCACGTGGCCTTATTACTAATCCATTGATTACTCAATTAACAAAATGCGGAACGAGTGTCGGCGCTAACTACTGTGAAGCTGATGATGCTGAAAGTAAGGCGGATTTTAACATAAAATCGGCATTTGTAAAAAAGAAAGTAGAGAATCCTAACACTTTGTAAGAATGATAGTAGTAGCTGTTCCCGAATTGAAGAAAGAAGCAAAAATTCTATGGCAAGAGGCAAAGGAATTGAACTTGATTTTTAACACAATTTACAAAAAGGTTAAATAATTTAGTCATTGTGATTTGATTAGATCAATTAGAAATTATTCTTTGATATCTTTAGGTATTATTTAGGTAAGTAAATTTGAAATTTGCCTCTTTACGGCACCGCCTGCCCGTTTTACAATGCCTCAGTGCAATTCGGGCTGTTTTCTTCCAAAAAACTGGCAATTGATTTAGGAACTTCCAATTCATATGTTTGGGCGCATGGCGAAGGGGTAGTCCTTTCGGAACCCTCGGTTGTGGCAGTCGACGGCATTTCCGGCAAAGTGGTGGCAGTTGGGGCTGAGGCGCATGAGATGCTGGGTAAAACCGCGGGAGGCGATTTAGTTGCCCAGAAACCCTTAAAAGAAGGCGTGGTTGCCGATTTTTTGGTAACTTGCGCGATGATCAGGTATTTTTTGGACAAAACTTTAAAATCTTCCCGTTTTATGCGGCCGGAGGTGATGATTTGCGTGCCTGCCGGCATTTCCCAGGTAGAAAGACGGGCAGTTTTGGAAGCAACATTATCTGCGGGCGCCAAAACGGCCTATTTAATCGAGCACACGCTGGCCGCGGCAATCGGCGCCAAATTGCCGATCGAGTCGGCAACAGGTTCGATGATTGTTGATATCGGGGGCGGGCAGATAGGCGCCGCCGTCATTTCTTTAGGCGGCATTGTTGCTTCGCAGACTGCAAAAGCCGGAGGCTCAAAGATAGACGAGGCTATAGCTACGCACGTTAGAAGAATTCACAATTTGATAATAGGAGAAAGAATGGCAGAAGAGGTCAAAATAGCCGTCGGCTCGGCCGTATCTCAGGCCTCGGCTAAAAAATTCATGGAAGTCAAAGGACGGGATGCAGTTTTAGGACTGCCAAAGACCGTTAAGGTTGATTCTGCAGAAATTGCCGAGGCAATTAAACCTGCCCTTTTGGGTATCATCGATTGCATTAAAGAGGTTTTGGAGCATACGCCGCCGGAGCTGGCCTCAGACATAATTGACCGCGGGATCGTGCTTTCGGGAGGCGGTGCTCAGCTTCGGAATCTAGACCGGCTGATTGCCGCCCAAACGGGCGTTTCGGCATTTCTGGCAGAAGACCCTACCAGATGCGCAATTTACGGCGCAGGCGTGGCTTTGGAGAACGTTGATAGGTGGAGAAGGATTGTTCAGGCAAGGTGAAATATTTACGCACAACTGATAATTTTCTTGTAAAATTAAAATTTCATGCTATAATTTGCGGTTATGAAAGAAACTATGTCAGGCAGGATAATTAAGCAAGCGGCATTACAAAGACATTTAAAAACTATGGTAGACCGTGCCTCTTCCTGTCGAAATCGAAATTTGGCTGATGATGCAATTGATATGCTCCTTAGGGATGATCCGCAATTAGACTATTCGATTGGACGGACTAATAATTTACATTCTCGAGAACTGGATAATGACCCCTTAGCGCCGTAGCTCCTCAATATATTAACTGCAATTTTAATTTTATATTCTAACTTGAGGCTATGATTTTGGCAAAAGTTAAAAGTATCAACAGTTGGAGTAGGATTTTATATCAATCTATCTCCGAATAAGTAAAAAGGTTAACTTTTTATATCAAGAATTTGCTAAAAACCTATCTAATTTACTCTTCGAGTGATCCCTCACCAACTGGTGAGGGAGAGCCGAGAAGTCTTTCGATCTCCTCGAGTCTGAGCATCCTCGGAGTCGAAGACCTGAGCTCAAGACCGAAGGGTTCTCGACAGGCTCGAACAATATGCGAAGCATGTTGTTCTCGTCCTGAGTTTGTCGAAGGGCTCGAACAATAAGATTTTGAATAAGCAATTTCATGTAAAATAGAAGTAGAACCAGTAATCATCTTTTGCTAGAGCCGGTTTCAAAGCTATGATTTTATTCTTCGAGCGAGCGTGGCGAGTCGAGAAGTTCTAGTTCTCGACAGGCTCGAACAATATGCGAAGCATGTTGTTCTCGTCCTGAGTTTGTCGAAGGGCTCGAACAATAAGATTTGAAACAGTATCTAATTTATGTTTTAAATATCAGAAAACGGTATTTTTAGGTATAATTCGATTCAAAACGAGGTTTGAAGCTGATTTTTATAAGAAGGCAAAAATGACAAGGCGCTTATTGCCCCTAAAAAGGCGCAAAATCGACATACTTGGGGTAGGTGTCGACGATTTTTCCCAAAAAGAAGCACTTGGTTTGATCTTGAACCTGGCCCGAGATCAGAAAAGTGCCCATTATGTTGTCACCGTCAACAGTGAATTCGTGATGCTGGCCAGGAATAACAAAGATTTTGCGGATATTTTGCAAAAAGCCGATTTAGCTTTACCGGACGGCTGGTGGCTGGCTAAGTCAAAGCTGATTTTGGGGGGCAGGGGAAGAGAAAGAATTGCAGGCGTGGATCTTTTAGAAAACCTGTGCAAAGAGGCAGACAAAAAGGCTATCACAGTAGGCTTTTTGGGTGGTTTTGGTAGTGTAGCACATAGGGTAGCCAAGCGCCAAAAATCCCGCTTTTTGAACCTAAAAATTGGCTATGCAGGCCCCGGAAATCCGGCTATAGGATATGATCCGAGGCTAAAAAATGCCTTAGACAAGGCTGGCAGAATTGATATTTTATTTGTGGCATACGGCATGGGTCAGCAGGAATTTTGGATTGCAAGGAACCTAAAAAAACTTAATGTCGGCGTCTTAATCGGTGTCGGTGGGGCATTTGACTATATTTCACGCGTGAAAAGAAGGGCTCCGGTATTACTTCAAAACACCGGGCTTGAATGGTTATGGCGCTTGATCTACGAACCGCAAAGAATTTGGCGGATGAGAGTTTTGCCGATTTTTTTACTTTTAGTGATTTTAAAATTTTTAAAACTCAAAATATCTTATAAGAGTTAATATCGGCAGGAACAAGTACTTTTTATAGTGTCTTCTTACTATAGGGAGATATATTCTGTTAATCTGTATCAAGGCTAAAAACTGGTAATTTTGACTGTTTTACTGGTAAATAAAATTTACTCAATTGCTGAAAAATCAAATATTTAACATTAGAAAATTTCAAACTTATAGCAAATTCAAATTGATATACTTTGATCTGTTTGGTAGAAGAAATGTACAGCCGTAGAATTATCAAATCAATTGGTTGGCCTATGACCAAATAAAATTAATTCTGCTAAACTTAAACTGTGGCCCGATCTAAACTCGAAGCCACGTAAGACGTGGCAAAATACGTTCCGGATGTTTCTACCAACCGCTGGGTGATTGTGGCAGAAGGCCGTTCGAAAAGGCCTTCTGAGGCAAAGCCCGAAAACGTCAATAAAATCTGCGTTTTTTGCCCCGGTTTTGAGAAAATTCCCGGTGAAGAACTCTACCGCATCGGTAGCGGTGCCCCGTACGAAAAAGGCTGGCAGGTTAGGGTAATTAAGAACAAATACCCGATTACCGACTTCCATGAGGTCATCATCCATTCACCCGATGATAAGCTTGATCTTTTTGATCTTCCCGCGAACCATGTTGAGCTTGTTATAAAAGCTTACCGCGACAGGTTTGTGGCAAACTCCCAAAACGGCCACGTAATTATCTTTAACAATGTGGGTGATATTGCCGGAGCTTCAATTAACCACCCCCATTCACAGCTTGTGGTTGTGCCAAAGCAAATAACCCTTGATTCGCTTTCTATCCAGCCTATTGAAAACGTGGTTTTGGAAAACGCAAATTTTGTGCTTTTTTGCCCGAATTTTTCCCAGTGGCCGTTTGAAGTTTGGATTGCCCCAAAAAAAACGGGTGAGTTTTTCGGGCAGATTGAAGAGGGTGCCATCTCGCATCTTGCGCAAATCCTGCAGGATGCCCTAAATCGCCTGCTTTTGCATCTTTCGGGCGAGCATCCGCACACTCATCCCGGCATGCCGATGGTGGCTTTTAAAGACGGCCCCGACTACAATTTTTACATCCATCACGGTAAGGATTGGTATTTAAGGATAATTCCGAGACTGGTACATAGAGCTGGGTTTGAGCTTGGGACTGGTCTCTCGGTAAACATTATTGACCCGCAAGATGCGGCAGATGTTCTTAGGGAAGAGACTCCAAAATAAAAAATAAAAGATTAAAGATAAAAAATTAAAAATGGTGATAACGAGAAGGCTAACATCTATTATTTTATATTTTTAATATTTAATCTTATTTATGAAAGTTAATGAGTCTATTTTCCGTGAATACGATATCAGAGGAATTGCAGGAGCTGATATCGACGAAAAGTTTGCATATGCTTTCGGACAGGCATTTGGTACATTTCTTACTCAAAAAGGCGTAAAAAAGGCTCTCGTGGGCTACGATGCACGCTCAACAAGCCCGTCCTACTTTGCGGAATCCGTCAGGGGTTTAATCTTAACTGGAGTCGATGTTGTAAAAATAGGGATGGTTACTTCGCCGATGATGTATTGGGCTCGCAAATTTTACGAAATAGACGGCGGTTTGGTTATTACCGCTAGTCACAACCCGCCGGAATTTAACGGTTTTAAGCCGGCATCTGGAGGCGGAGCGCTTTTTGGTAAGGCAATTCAGGATCTTAAAAACTTGATGATTGCTGAAAATTTCTCAAAAGGGGAGGGTAAGGTAAGTCAGAAAGATATAACAGATGATTATTTTTCTGATATTACCTCGCGCGTAAAATTATCAAAACCGCTTTCTGTTGTTGTCGACTGCGGAAACTCAACAGCCGGGCCGTTTGCGCCGGTGATTATTGAAAGAATAGGTGCAAAAGTCGAGAGGTTATTTTGCGATATTGACCCGAGTTTCCCAAATCATCCACCTGATCCGGTTGACCCTAGAGCGTATCCTCAGATCATCGAGAAAATTAAGAAATCTAAATTCGATCTGGGGCTTTTGTTTGACGGCGATGCGGACAGACTAGGTGTTGTTGATTCAGAGGGAAATATAATCCGCGGAGATCAAATCACGGCGCTATGCGCCCGTAAGATTCTCAAAGAAAAACCGGAATCCAAAATTCTGTTTGAAGTCCAGTGTTCCAAAAGCGCGACCGACGATGTGGAAGCGCACGGCGGCGAAGTTGTTCTGACGAAAGTGGGGCATTCGCTTATCGAGGATGCGCTGGTTCGCGAAAAAGGGGAGCTTGCCGGGGAGACTTCCGGTCATCTCTTCTTTGTTGACCGCTGGTATGGTTTTGACGATGCAATTTATGCAGCCTGCCGGCTTTTAGAATATGTTGCCGAATCCGGAAAATCCTTAAAAGAGCTTGTTGCATCCCTTCCCAAGTACGTTTCAACACCTCAAACCAGAATATTTGCGCCGGACGTACGTAAATTTGAAATAGTCGAGGAGCTCAAGAATTATTTTACAGATTTTTCCTCTCGTCATTCCCGCGAAGGCGGGAATCCAAAACTGCTTACAATCGACGGTGTCAGGCTCGAGTGGAACGATGGCTGGGCTGTAGTTCGGGCCTCCAACACCCAACCCCAGTTGACTTTAAGGGCAGAGGCAAATTCTAAAAAAAGGCTGGAGGAGATTAAAAGGATTGTCGAAGAGAGTTTAACGTCTTACGCTAAAGAAGGAATCAAAGTCGAGTGGGGGAAAGTACATTGAGGAACAATTGACACCTGACACTTGACAACTGACAAATGTTACGTAACTTTTTTTAAAAATGTCATCGGTTAAGTGTCAAATGTCAGCTGTTGAGTAAACTTATTACTTGGTCGTGGAGTAGGCCGTTGGTAAGTAAGCACGTTCCGGAATTTAAATTTTCATTTCCTGAAAAATCCGAATAACGTCCTCCTGCTTCTTTTACAATAAAAGCCGGGGCTACAAAATCATAAAGATTCCCGGTTTCCATACAAATATCAACTTTTCCCTTTAGAAGGAAGTTATGCCCAACAGAGTAACCATCTCCACCACTTGAACGGCAAGATTTAATAAGCCTTAAAAGCTGTTTTTCTTTGTTGATTTTGCTGAAGTGGCTCAGCGCTCCAGTTATGAGAAAAGCCTCTTCAAGCTTGGAGGTTTTGGAAACTTGTAATTTTTTTCCATTACGATATGAGCCGTCCCCTTTCCGTGCTTGGAAGAGTTCGTTAGTTGCGGGGAAAAAGGAAATACCCACCACAGGTTTAAAATTTTCTAAAACAGCGATCAAAATTGACCAATAAGGGTGGCCAATTGAGAAACGTTTGGTGCCATCAATAGGGTCGATGATCCATTGATAGCGGGCTTTGGGGTTGACGGGCGGAAGTTCTTCGCCGATGATGCCGTGATCCGGGAAATTTTTCGTAATTATTTTTCTGATTAATTTTTCAACTTCAATATCCGCTTTGGTGACAGGAGAGTTGTCGGGTTTGAAAGTGACTTTCGGTTGGGTTTTAAAATAACGGTAAGCTAAATCTCCGCCTTTTTTAGCAGCGTCAATGGCAACGTCTAACATTTGCTGGATTATAGCATTTTAAGCCGCGCTGCTGAGGTCATCTGCCAAACAGCTCAAACGCTGAGTGTTCTTATAATCTTCTTGATTTTTCGCTTGGTTTCTCAATTCTGTGACTTGATCTCGCAAAAAGGTGGCAACTTCAGAAAGATTATTGCCGCACATGATCAAGTCAAATGCCCGATTGTATTTAACTAATTCAGTCTCAATTGTTTTTGCAGTTTCTGGATCTTTCGCATTATCGGATTCTTCCTCGAGCTGTGAGACAGCATCCATTAGAAAATCTAATGCAGAGTCGCGTGGGGCAAGTCCAAATCTAACTTCTGGAGTAAACATATTTTCGAAATTATCGTTATTCGGCAGATTTTTTAGTTTGCGTTGCGCTCAACAACCAGAGGACGGCCTCTTTATTTAGGCCTGCAATCCTGAGTTTAATCGAAGGATGAGGACCGCAAGAAAGAGGCACCGGCATTGATCTTTTAATCCACAAAAACATTCAGGCGGCTTCGGAACTTGGGCTTGCTCCTAAAAGCCATAAAACTGCCTCTTTCTTATACCTTCGATCGCCGCGGGAGTTAATGCGGATTGCGGGCAGTTTGCCGCGCTTGCCCCATCGTTTGACTGTCAGTGGGGCAACACGCAGAATTTTGGCAACTTCGTTTACTGTTAAAAGGTCGGGCCAGTCATCTCCAAGAGCCATATTACTGATTGGAAAAGTGTCGTTCTACAAAAAAGTAGATGCTTTTCGGACTCGACTATATCAGGAGAATTAAAGACGGTCAAGTGGGGAAAATAGCTCAAAAGCGACGTGGTTGACAAGAGATTAAAAAACCTGTAAAAAGACTGTCAACTTGAAGGAGCGGGCAAAATCTCCTCATCAGGCTGAGACCACTGCTCCTCTTACCGAAAGATATTCTCCCCGCCCGGAATTTACAGAAGCGGTAAGAATTGCTGCTTTAGCCCTACA
>MFBF01000041.1:0-1094 GCA_001774865.1 Candidatus Curtissbacteria bacterium RIFCSPHIGHO2_02_FULL_42_15 | reverse complement strand
AAAAGAGGAGATGACAGCCGCCTTTACGCCCGAGACAAACCCGACTCCAACACGCACGATCGAGCCAACTGAAACCCCAACACCAACACCGTTACCCGAACCGACCTCCACACCAACGCCGGAACCAACTCCTGTGCCTACCCCTAATCCGGCTAATCTGGCTGATTGCCGTCCGGAGGATTCTAAAGAAAAGGAAGAATTATATGCAGAGCCTGCCGTCGGTACAAGGAAGAGACCGTTGCCATATTTAGAATCTGAATATGATGGAAGAGCCGCTCGGAATACGAAGCTTTCGGTTGAATGTCAAAGGACTATAGGGGATATGGTTTGGTATAGGGTAAGTGATGCGGGAGAAAGTTTTTGGATACCGCAAATTTACACTAGTGATAATCCCGTACCGGTTGTTCCAAAAGAAGCGGTACCGCCTCCCGTGCAGCAACCGCCCGAAGTTAGACCGGGCGGTGGGAATAAAATCGTTCTGACTTTTGATGATTCAGGGCCGTTTGCCCAAGGAATCTTGGATGCGATGGCCCAATATGGGGCAAAAGGAATATTTTTCCCCAACGGTAATTGGGCAAATGCTAATCCGGCGTTGATTGAGCGGATGAAAAACGAGGGGCATCTGGTTTGCAACCACACTTATTCCCATGCCAATTTAACTACTCTTTCTTCCGACGGGGTTCGTTATGAAATTTCAAATGGTGCTGGAGTTGGCAGTTGTAATTTACTGCGGCCGCCTTATGGAGCTCACAATGCTTCTGTTGACGCCATTGCTGCTGGTCTCGGCTATCAAATATACATGTGGGATATCGATACCCGCGATTGGGCCCGCCGCTATGATTCGGGGGATCAGGAAATATTAAATATTGTCCTTTCCCAAGCCCGTCCCGGCGCGGTTGTTCTTATGCACATGCACGTTGATCAAACTTCAGAAGCCCTGCCCAAAATGCTTGAAGGATTGAAAGCAGCCGGCTACGAATTGAGCTGGTGAGTTTATTCCGAGCGAAACATCCTTTATTGGCCAAAATTTGCCAAAGAGCGTATAATCTGCGCCACATAATCGCACATTGATGAGAGAGCGCGAGAATTTAAAT
>MFBF01000040.1:546-6087 GCA_001774865.1 Candidatus Curtissbacteria bacterium RIFCSPHIGHO2_02_FULL_42_15 | reverse complement strand
AAATTACTTTGCAATATCAACTGCCCGGGTTTCGCGAATTACCGTTACTGTAATCTGCCCAGGGTAGGTTAATTCTTTTTCCAGTTTCTGGCTGATGTCGTGGGCTAAGGTTACAATTTGTGCGTCATCCAAGACTTCGGGGTTCACAATAACCCTTATTTCCCTGCCCGCCTGTATCGCATAAACTTTGGCAACCCCGTCAAAGGTTGCAGCTTTATCTTCAATTTCCGAAAGTCTTTTGATGTATTCCTCAACCGATTCGTGTCTGGCGCCAGGCCTTGCACCGGAGACTGCATCGGCAAGATGGACTACAACCGACTCGACAGATGAAAACGGTTCGTCCTCATGATGCTGGGCAATACAATCGACAATTTCTTTTGGGAAATTCCATTTTTTGGTAAGCTCGACACCCAGCTGAACATGGGTTCCCTCTTTTTCGACTTCCGTTTTACCAATGTCATGGAAAAGACCTCCTGTTGCACATATATTTGCGTCTGCCCCGACTTCCTGGGCAATTTTTTTGGCAATTTTGGAAGTTTCGATTGCTGCTGCCAGCTGATTCTGGCCGTAAGAATAACGGAATTTCAATCTTCCCAATGCATCTGTCGCCACCTGCGGCAGGTTATAAACTCCAACCTCAAAGGCCGCTTTTCTACCAGCATCGGACATATCATCTGAAACCTGGTTCTTGGCTTTTTCCACCAACTGCTCGATTCTTGTCGGTTGGATTCTGGCATCTTTAACCAGCCATTCCAGGGCAAGTTTGGCAATTTCCCTTCTTACCGGATCAAAAGATGAAATACGCACTTCCCCCTCGATATCGCTGTCCAATTCCACATCAACTCCGGTTGCCAACTCAAATGCCCTGATATTTCTGCCTTCCCTGCCTATAATTCTCCCCTTTAAATCATCGGATTCAAGCTTGACCGTAGAAACCGTGTACTCGGCAACCCAGTCAGTGGCGCCTGCAATCATCGCGTTTACCAGTATTTCCTTGGATTTTTCTGCGGCTTCTGCCTGAATTTTCTCCTCGGCCTCTTTAATCTTTTTGGCAATCTCATCAGAAAGCTCTTTTTCTACGTTTTCTAAAATTAATTTTTTGGCTTCTTCGCGGGTTAGGGATGATGATCTCTCGAGTTTTTTGACAAGATCTTCTCTTGTCTTTTTAGTCTCCTCTTCTTTCTTTTCAAATACCTCTTTTGTGCGGTCGAGTGCCTGCTGCTGTTTCTGGACTTGGGTAATTCGCATGTCCAGATTGTCTTCTTTTTCGGCAATCCTTTTTTCAAGCGCCAAAGATTCCTGCCGAATTTTTGCTGCCTCTTCTTCCGCACTCTTTTTAATCCTGTAAGCCTCATCGCGGGCATCCTGGATTATTTCACGGGCAGAAGCGGAAGGGACGGAAAAATCCCTGGGTTTGCCCACAGAAACGACCACCCTTTGCGTGGCTCTGCCCGAACTTTTCCTTTTTTGGTCACGATCGTCCATTAATTAGAACCTGTTATTTAATTAGGGAAGTTTGCAAACAAGAAGACAGACCTAAAACTTAGGCCTTTTTTAGAATTTTAGAAAAAAGAAACTTGCCGTTTTTCATTTTTTTAAGAAAAACAATCTTCTCGAGATAACTTCCGATTGTTAATTTTAAACTTTTTTAACAATTTGTGCAATAACCTCATTTATCGTTTTTGAGTCAAAACCGCGGCGTGCAAGGTGTTCGTAAACCTTTTTCTTTAACTTGTGGTTTGTCAATTTTTTCCAAGATTGCAGTTTTTTCTCAATAACCTTATATCCTAGATCTTTCTGATTTTTTATTTTGGAAATCGCTTTCTCGATAATTTCTTTGTCCACTCCCTTATTTATAAGTTCCTTCCTTATTACATAGGGCCCCTTTGGCTGAGAGCCTGTTCTTGCCTTAACCCACCAATTTGCAAATTCTTCGTCGTTTAAAAAGCTTTGTTTTTTTAATCTTGTTATGACTTGTGAAATCACCGGACTTTGCGAGGCTTGGTTAAATTTAATATTTTCGCTTCTTGCAATTTTTTTAACAAGGAAATCGCAAACTTCTTTTTCGCTTCTTGGTCTGTATGATAAAAACCTTAATGAGGCGTCAAACAGTTTACCCGCTTCATTTTCCTTAATGAGTCTTTCGATATCACCTTCTGACAAACTTTTGCCAACAGACAGCATATTTTTGGCAAGCAGATTTTCGTCCGCGGCAAAAGAAAACCGTCCGTCAACATAAATATTAAAACGGCCTTGCCTTCTTTTTTGGGGTTCGATTGAAGTTACTTGAGGCACTCGCCTAGACTGTCGCCACGCTTTCTAAAATTTCATCGTCTTCGGATTCGGAGTTTGCTTCTTTTTTAGGTTTTTGCGGAATCCCTTTTTTAACTTTGGCCCAGATTTCTTTTTCCAGTGCGGCATATTCTTTTTTATGTTCTGCAAAATATGCCTTGGTGCTTTCCCTTCCTTGGCCTATCATTTTAGTCCCCCATCTGAAAAAAGATCCGGATTTGGTTATTAAACCGAGTTCCAGCGCCACATCCAAAAGCCCGCCTTCTTTGGAAATTCCTTCCTCGCCCATGATGTCAAATTCGGCAACGCGAAACGGCGGCGCCAGTTTGTTTTTGACAACTTTGACCCTGTGTCTGGTACCGATTACCTTTTCGCCTTCTTTAATGTTTTCGATTTTTCTAATATCAAGCCTGATTGATGAATAGAATTTAAGTGCCCTGCCGCCGGGGGTTACCTCCGGATTGCCAAACATGATGCCGATTTTTTCTCGCAACTGATTGGTAAAGATGGCAATGGTTTTCGATTTGGAAATTGCCCCTGTTAATTTTCTTAAAGCCTGCGACATTAAACGGGCCTGCACGCCGATCATCGAATCGCCCATTTCACCCTCGATTTCCGCCCGTGGAACCAAAGCGGCCACAGAATCGACTACGACAACATCGATTGCACCGGAGCGAATTAGGGTTTCTGTAATTTCCAAAGCCTGCTCACCGGTATCCGGCTGGGAAATTAAAATGTCGTCAAGGTTAACGCCGACAATTTTTGCCCAAGTCGGGTCCAAAGCATGCTCAACATCAATTAAAGCCGCTTGCCCGCCTTGTTTCTGGACCTGGGCAATAACAGAAAGTGCCAAGGTTGTTTTTCCCGATGCTTCGGGGCCGAAAATTTCAATGATCCTGCCGCGTGGAAGTCCGCCAACACCAAGCGCCAAATCAACCGGAATGGATCCGGTCGGAATAGTATCAACTTCAAACCTGCCAACCGATTCGCCCATTTTCATAATGGAACCCTTGCCGTAGGCTTTTTCGATTTGGGAAATTGCGGTTAAAATTGCTTGCTTTTTAGCATCCGAGGCCATGCATTTTTGTTGACTGGTTGTATACTGTCAACCCTAATTTATAACAATTTGTTTGTACTACAGATTACACAAAAAGACAAGTCTCCTTTTTTTACTATGATGATTCGTATCATCATAGTGGATTTAAATCGGAGTTTGATATTTCCCTTTAGGAAAGCCCTTTTGAGCAACCTTCGCAAATGTTCTTTCTGGCTTAATCTCCCGTAACAAATTTTCAACATTTTGAATAAGGGTCGCTACTTTTTGCTTCTTTATGATTCTTTCGATCGATTTTCTGTATCCAGAACCTGAATACTTAAGCCAAAGAGAAACTGATCCGATAGTTTGCGGACTAACTTTCAATGTCGAACGAATAGACGAATAATCATAACTTTTTATCAGCATCAGGGCGATAGCTAGTCTTTTTGCAAGCATGACTTTTTCGGTAGGCGTCAAAAGATCCGTTAAAAATTCTTTTACATCTGCGGAACTTTTTAGATCTGCCAAGGATTGCCAAAAAATTGAATAAAGGTTTTGTTGGATATTTTTAGACAGAGGACGTTTAGAAACTTGTGGCATTATTATACTATGATGATTCGTATCATCATACTTTAAATGATTTGTTGTAATTAAAAAATAATTCAAGTTTGAATGTCAAGCCGAAGCCGAGGTTAAATAGGAACTAATACCCCTCCACCGAAATAAAATGACAGTTACCTCAAAAATACAACTGCTAATATCAACGACATTGGACGTTCTTCGAACAATTTGGACTCGGCAATGCTGAGCATTTAAAATATACCACCGAGTTGTTATTATGAAGATGATGCATAGAATTTTGACTTTTATCATACCACTCTTTTTAATAGCGCTTGGGTTGGGTATTTACTTTTACCTAACCTCAGAACCTTTGTCAGAAAAGCAATTTACTCATAAAGGCAGGCAATTTTCGATTCTTGTACCGCGAACTTTTCAGTACAAAGACACGAGCGAACTTGCTGTTTGGGGCAAAGGTGAAGAAATTTTAATTGTATCTCTGGCTTTAGCTGAGAGAAAAGAAACAAAAATCCTCACATGTAACGACTTTAAAACTCAGGGAGCTGGAACCTATTATGCTGCTGCGGAGACTGCTTTTACGGCAGATATAAAATCGCTGGGAAAAAACGTTGAAATTTGCATGACTCCTGATCCCGATACCTCCGGCTATATGGTTCTGGATGCTTTGGGTTTAGAAGATAGTAATACGAGATATCTACTAGCTGTTAATGCTAAGGAAGATTTTATAAAAACTTCCAAAGGTCAGGGAAAAGTTAAAAAAATATTCGAGTCATTCAAGATAAGGCCATGACTTACCTAAAAGTATTCTTTAAGATTTTCTTGTCTGCTGCAATCATGTTTGGGCTGCCGGTTAGTATATTTTTCTTATTACCCTATGGTTACCCTCGAGGCATTATTGCTGGCGGATCGGCTGGTATCATTTTTGGTTTAATCGTAGCTTTTATTTCGGCACCTAAACAAATAGATTCCAATGGCAAAGAAATACCAGTTAGACATTGGGCAAGCGTCGAATTAGATCTACCGTACGGAAAGGCTTTCGAAAAATGTTCTCAAGCCATCCGTTTATTAGAAAAGGTAAATAAAGTTAAAGAAGATAAAATAAAGGGAGAAATAAAGGCTGATGTGGGCTTTTCCTGGATGAAGGGAGGATTACTAAGTGGCGTTGGTGATGTAGTCGAAATTAGTTTTGAGAAAAAAGATAACCAAAAAACTTCGGTAAAAATCAGTAGCAGACCCTGGTTACCAACAGCTATCGCTGATGGGGGAAGAAATTTCCATAATGTTGATCAAATTATTGCCGGACTTAAGGGCATACATCCCACTGTTGCTAAAGTTCTTTACGGGTTATACGAAAAATAATTAGCAACTTTATCATAGTCAGTTTTCAAGTTCATTAAAATTTTTGCAGTTTTCTCTTGAAGCCGACACGTTCGTGGGCATGATGCCTACACGCCACCGCGCTGAAGGCTGACTCCGTCCACTTTGCGGACTCTTTTTTTGTCGGAGAGGCGGGACTCGAACCCGCGACCCCCAGACCCCCAGCCTGGTGCGCTAGCCAACTGCGCCACTCTCCGGAAAAACGAACATATTATATCAGAGAATCTGAAATTGGAGACTATCCTTCGATTACACTC
>MFBF01000040.1:291-404 GCA_001774865.1 Candidatus Curtissbacteria bacterium RIFCSPHIGHO2_02_FULL_42_15 | reverse complement strand
GCCGGCCGCGTTTCGGGTTGAGCCAGAATTAACGCGCGGGAAAGCCCGTGAATTACGGCATCCAGCTGTCCTGCTTTACCGGAGCCTTCTACTTTAATTGTTGCAAAATACTT
>MFBF01000040.1:0-168 GCA_001774865.1 Candidatus Curtissbacteria bacterium RIFCSPHIGHO2_02_FULL_42_15 | reverse complement strand
AACAGCCTCTTTTCTGCGGCCGACTGCCTGAAAAATATTGCCGGTTTGGGAATTTTGGTCTTTAGGCATCTTTAAATTTGTCGGAGTATGGATGTTTATCGTCTTTGAAGACATAGAGTTTTTTGAGCATTAATTTGCCAAGCTTTGTCTTTGGCAGCATGCCGCGGA
>MFBF01000039.1:14163-14359 GCA_001774865.1 Candidatus Curtissbacteria bacterium RIFCSPHIGHO2_02_FULL_42_15 | reverse complement strand
CCGATCTCTGCTAAAGGGACTGATGCTTCAAGATTATTGATGAATATTAATTTGGGTTCCGCTGATGGGGTGCCAATAAATCCATCGAAAGGTGAGGAAACTCATCCATGGCGGTTTGATGTCAAGTTTGAAGTCAAACTTAGTGAAGATGGGTATGTGCCGGCAGAGGAATTTAAAGATAAATTGAAATATTTAA
>MFBF01000039.1:5529-14131 GCA_001774865.1 Candidatus Curtissbacteria bacterium RIFCSPHIGHO2_02_FULL_42_15 | reverse complement strand
AGGAGAGGATTGGAGATTAAGCATCAGTCTAGATAGAGAAGTGCGGTTAAAAGTTTTATTTAAAAATTTGGATGATGAAGTGGAATTGTATGAAATACAGCAAGAGGGTTTGGTTAGAAGAAAGATAACAATTAAACCAAAGAGGATTAAACTTCCATCAGGAGTGAGTTTTAACCCTCAATTAGAGGTGACTAGTGATGAAGATTATTTTAAAAGTTTTGGAATAGTATCTGAAGACTTTTTAGACCAAGCTGGAGTTGTAACAGACATGGTTAGAAAACGCATGAAGGAGTTGGCTGATGTTAAGTTGTAAAAACTTAAAAGCCTCGATCGAAGGCAAGAAGATTTTGAAAGGCGCGAGTTTGGAAGTTAATCCAGGCGAGTTGCATGTTTTGATGGGGCCGAATGGGAGCGGGAAAAGCACGCTGGCACAGGTTATCGCTGGACATCCGTCCTACAAAATTGAGAGTGGAGAGTTGAGATTTGAGATTTCGAAAATCAATAAATTAACGCCGGATAAAAGAGCAAAGTTAGGAATATTTCTGGCTTTCCAGCATCCGGTGGAAATACCCGGAGTTTCAATGTTCAACGTCTTAAGAAAGGCTAGGCATTCAACAAACGGCAAAATTAAGTCTGCTTCGCTGTTTCGAAACAGTGTAGCAAACTTCCGAAGTGATTTAATTGGTTATGCAAAGGAATTAAAACTTGGCGAGGAGTTTATCAGGAGATCACTTAACGAGGGATTTTCCGGCGGGGAGAAAAAAAGAAGCGAGATTTTGCAGATGATGGCCTTAGAACCAAAGTTAGTGATTTTGGATGAAATTGACTCGGGGCTAGATGTGGACGGATTGAAGATAGTAGCTACAGCAGTTAAAAAATACACGAGATCCAATCCCCAATCCTCTGTACTTCTAATTACACACTACGCACGCATTTTGAAGTATCTCAAACCCGATTTTGTGCACATTATGATGGACGGCAAGATCATTAAATCCGGCAAGGCAAATTTGGCAAAGCAGATAGAAGAAAAAGGATATCAAAAAATGGGAAGGGAGGTGCAATATTATGACAGAGTCTGATTTCGGAAAATCGCAGATACCCGATGGTGGTCTACCTTTAATCGAGTTCGACAGTGAGGGCAATCCTCATTGGGATTTAAAGAAAATATTGCCTGGTGAAGAATATGACCGGTTCATGTCGGATGTTGATTCGGGTATGAATGTACACCAATTGGCAGAGAAATATCCTGAATGGGCAGAAAAGACGAGTAGACCAGCAGGTGTTCCCGGTGGTCACCACATACCTTGGTAGATCAGAAATATGTTAGCTGTTAATCGGCAGTCTAAGACGAATAAACCATGAACGATACGCAAATAGTAACGGATAATTACAAGTATGGTTTTAACAAACCCGAGAACTACGTTTTCAAATCTAAACGCGGTCTGAATCTATCAGTGGTTGAGCAGATTAGTTCGATGAAGAACGAGCCCGAGTGGATGAGGGAATTTCGGATGAGGGCACTTTCGATTTTCGAATCTAAAAAAATGCCGGCTTGGGGTGCGGATCTTTCGACAATTAATTTTGAAAATATTTTCTACTACATAAAGCCCACGGATAACCAAAAGAAGAACTGGCGCGATTTGCCCAAAGAAATCAAAGATACTTATGATGCCATTGGCATTCCCGAGGCCGAGCGGAAGTTTCTGGCTGGGGTAACGGCGCAGTATGAATCCGAGGCCGTTTATCATTCATTCCAGAAACAGTGGGAAGAAAAAGGCGTGATTTTTTGCGATATGGATACCGGCCTTCGCAAATACCCCGACATTGTCAAATCGTGTTTCGGCAGATCAATCCCGCCTGCCGACAATAAATTCGCGGCCCTAAATTCCGCAGTCTGGTCTGGCGGGTCCTTTATTTATGTCCCGCCCGGAGTTTCTGTCGATATTCCCTTGCAGGCATATTTCCGCATCAACGCTGCCAACATGGGGCAGTTTGAAAGGACTTTGATTATTGTAGACGAAGGCGCCTATGTCCATTATGTCGAAGGCTGTACGGCGCCGGTTTATTCTACGGATTCTTTGCATGCGGCGGTTGTGGAGATTTTTGTCAAAAGGGGAGCGCGCTGCAGGTATACGACAATCCAGAATTGGTCATCCAACGTCTATAATCTGGTTACCAAACGGGCGTTTGTGGAAGAAGACGGCATTATGGAGTGGGTGGACGGCAATATCGGCTCTAAAATTACCATGAAATACCCAAGCTGCTATTTAACAGGACGCGGTGCAAGAGGCGAGATTCTGTCTTTGGCTTTGGCAAATCAAAACCAGCATCAGGATGCAGGGGGAAAATTGATGTTTCTGGCGCCGGATACTTCCGGGGAAATAATCTCAAAGTCGGTTTCGGTAAACGGCGGGAGAACAAGTTATCGGGGACTGGTTAAAGCTATCCGCGGCGCCAAGGGGGTTAAATGCAATGTGCGCTGTGATGCATTGATTTTGGACGAGAAGTCACGTTCCGACACTTACCCGACAATGCAGGTGGACGAACCGGATATTACCATGGGGCATGAAGCTTCGGTTTCCAAAATTGGCGAAGAACAGCTGTTTTATTTAATGAGCCGCGGGCTTACGGAAGTGGAAGCAACGTCTCTTATCGTCAACGGCTTCATCGAACCGATTGTCAAAGAACTGCCTTTGGAGTACGCAGTGGAATTAAATAGATTAATTCAACTCAACATGGAAGGAAGTGTAGGGTAATGACAGAGTTAAGGTTGGGAATATCGGCTTCACCCGAGGATGTGTTCGGAGGCAGGAAAGGAGAGTTTTTCAGAGAATTGACAAAAACCGGAAGACTTTTTCGGGTTGCCGACAATATAGAGGAAGTACGCCCGCATGCTGAGTCTAGAGGTTTATTATTAACAGAAATTTATAAGGACAGTTGGGTTGTTTGGAGAGAGGGTCAAAGTCTAGATAAATCTGAATTGTCTTTATTTACGGATAAGTTTGATGGGTTTGTGTGGGTGGTTGATAGCGAAGTGGAGAAATTCGAGGAATTATTTGAGGTAGAAGGAGAGTGGGATGAAAGAACAGGCAGATGATACTGATGCCGATCCAGAAGAGCGGAGTAAAGAATATATGCTAAAGCTGTCAGGGGATGCAATGCACAACTTATATGGATTATTGACGGCTGCGGTAGAGTACGAAAGAGAAGTTATTACCGACCTTGGTAAGATGGAAGATTTTCAGCAGAGGATCGAGTCGACTCTTCTTAAAAAATTTGACGATGTGGCGCAGTTAAAGGAGGATGAATCAGGCAAAATTTACATTGCACTTAATTACCGTGAAGTCCATGTCTTGGCACTTTTTTCCTTGGGCCGGCTATTTGAAGAAGAATTGTACACTAGAAAATTCTGGGAAGCAGCGCTTAAAGGTAATTTCGATCATCAACTTATGGTTGAGCAGGGCAGATCTTTATTTCCGCATGTTCTCGAATGTGTTGAGGCTTATATAGAAGCAAGCGGCAAGGATCCATACAACTTGCATGGTGTTTTTGAAAGGCTTTCCAAAATGGGAGATCGCCAGGATGGGGCAGTGGGATGAGAGAGCATGATTTACCACACTCAGCAGAACCCATCAGAGGTGAGTGGAGAGTGGGCAGCTGGAATGTAAGGCAGGAGGAGTTGAGTTTCGGCGTAGTTTTTGCGGGGAAGAAAATTTCTAAGAAAGATAGAACAGCTCTTGAAACTATTACCATGCTTCTAATTACTGCATGTAAGTTGGAGAAGTCGGATTCGGTGACGAAAGAAGGTTCATTATCCAGCCAGTTAAGAGCGAATGAATGGCTTAATGGTGTATTTAGTGAAAACGATTAAACAGATAGTCCATATAAACGCGAGTCCGCAGGAAGTTTATGAGGCATTTGTTGATGCCAAAAAGCATGTGGAATTTACGGGCGCAGAGGTGAAGTTCGACGTAAGGGCAGGGGGGAAGTTTGATATTTGGAGCGGAGAATTGACAGGGGAAAATGTGGAACTTGTCGAAGGCAAAAAGATTGTCCAGAAATGGCGTGCAGACGACTGGCCCAAAGGCCATTATTCGGATTTGACGATTTCTCTTGAACCAGACGGCAGCGGCACAAAATTGACCTTGGTTCAAGAAAACGTGCCGGATGACAAAGCCGATGAAATTGACGACGGCTGGTACCAATATTACTGGAAACCGATGAATGAGTATTTTGAGAGAAATAAATGAGAGAAGCTGAACAATTAATTAGACCACTTGAGGAGGTTTTTGATAGGAAGAGTATTGATAACCTCAGTCCTCATGGTGTAAAGGGAGTGATTCTGATTGAAGCGCTGATTGAGACGTTAACGGATATTGGAAAAGGGAAGGGGTATAAGTCGGAGTGGGTTGATCCTCATCCAGACCCTTTTTGGCGTAAGGCAGGTCTCGGTATGTATTAGTTTTACCCAAAAGTGGAAGGAGAACCCCCGGTAGTGTTCTTCACCAAAAAACTGCCCAATGGGAAAGCTGTCTATATTTTTGATGATGAAGTTGAAAGATTTAAAGAGATGTTCATTAAGTAATGAAGGTAATTTTAAGAAGAAATCAGAAAAAGTTGCTCCCTTTTGAGTTGTTGGAGAAAGACAAAAGATTAGATGTAATTTTGGCTGAGGAGAATGCGGAGGTGGAGATTGTAGGGTTGGTGACAGGTAAAGGAAGCGAGGAAAAGTCGCTTGAAACATATATTACTCACGTGGCGCCGAATACAAGATCCAATGTTAACGTGAGGGCGGTTTTGAGGGGAAAAGCCAAGTTTGATTTTCGAGGCACTGTCAAAATCGAAAAAGGGGCAAAAGGGGCGGATGCATATTTACGAAGCGACGCACTTCTTTTCGACGATGCCAAGATGGGTGACGACACGCCGGCTTTGGAAATTCTGGAGCCGGATGTTAAAGCGGGCCACGCTGCAACAATCGGCAAAGTCGATGAGCAGATGTTGTTTTATTTGATGACGAGGGGGTTGAGTAGATCCGAGGCCGAGAGATTGTTAATTCAGGGTTTTGTGAAACCGATTAAAAATATTCTTCGAGCGAATAATACGAGTCGAGAAGCTTCCACTAATGTAAGTTCTCGACTTCGCTCGAATAATAATTCAAGGCCCGTCCGCCATCGCAAGCATGAGCTTGCTCAGGCGTTTCGGGTGGGGAGGTGATTTCATTGGCAAAAGTTAAAGTTGCAAAAGTTGGAGATATTGCAGAAGGTGATCTTAAAAAGGTTGATGTTGCCGGCGAGCCGGTCGCGCTTTTTAATGTTGAGGGCAAATTTTATGCAACCAGCAACATTTGCACTCATGAGCATTGTGAGCTTGATGAAAACCATATGATGCACGGGGATGTTGTTGAATGCACCTGCCACGGTTCGCAATTCAACATCAAAACCGGTGTCAATGTCCTGCCTCCTGCTGCCGAGCCGTTAAAAACTTACCAGGTTTCGGTAGAGAACGATGAAATTTTCGTCGAGAATTAAAACGAGGAACGACCTCGAACTAACTCAACGAGGACGCACCTCGTTTTTGGGCAAATGACAAACGACACAATAAGAAAAGAATTTCCGTTTTTACATAGAATGTATACAACGAGGAACGACCTCGAACTAACTCAACGAGGACGCACCTCGTTTATGAAAAAGCCTTTGGCATATCTTGACAATGCCTCGACTACACAGAAGCCGCAGGCTGTGATTGATGCGATAGTGGATGCCTACACCAACCATTACGCCAATATTCACAGGGGTGTTTATGATCTTTCGGTTGAGGCGACGGATTTGTATGAGGGCGTTCGCGCAAAAGTCGCAAAATTTATTGGTGCGAAATCGGAAAAAGAGGTAATTTTTACTAAAAATACAACCGAGTCGATCAATTTACTTTCGTATTGTCAAGGTCGGACCCTGCAAAGCGGTGACGAGATTTTACTTACCCAAATGGAGCATCACTCGAACATTGTTCCTTGGCAGATGCTCAATGAACGGGTAAAAACAAAAAGCATTTATTCTTCGAGTGGGACCGAAGGTCGAATCGAGAAGTCTTTCGACCCTGAGCTCAAGACCGAAGAGTTCTCGACAAGCTCGAACAATAAAAAGGTCAAGATTAAATACATTCCGATTGATAATGAGGGGCGGTTGGATTTATCGACACTTGATAAATTGGTGACGAAGAGGACAAGAATTGTTTCGATAACTTTGATGTCTAATGTTCTGGGAACGATTAATCCGATTAAGGAGATAGTTTCCAGAGTCAGAAGTCTAGGGTCAAAGGCAATAATAATCGTCGATGCGGCGCAGGCTGTGGGGCATATGAAGATTGATGTTTCCGATTTAGGCTGTGATTTTTTGGCATTTTCGGCGCACAAAATGTACGGGCCGTCGGGTGTCGGCGTGCTTTGGGGGAGGCGTGAACTTTTGGAACAGATGCCGCCGTTTATGGGAGGCGGCGACATGATATTGTCTGTCGATTTTGAAAAGACTATTTTTAATGATCTTCCCTGGAAATTTGAGGCCGGGACGCCATCAATAGCCGACGTTATAGCATTTGGCGAAGCTATTAGTTTTATAGAAAAAATTGGTTCAGAAAATATCAGAAAACACGAAACGGGGTTGACAAGATATGCTTGGAATTTACTCAAAGCTGATCCTGTAGTCAAACTCTATGGACCGGAACCCAGGCGAGGCCCGTCCTCATCAAGAGGTGCCGTGATTGCGTTTAACGTAGATCCTTCGGCAAGTCATTCGACTCTGAGGGATAAACCCTCAGGCTCAGACTCGAAGAGCTCAGGACAAGTTCCGATTCACCCGCATGACGTTGCCTCGATTTTGTCAGACGAAGGTGTTGCCATAAGAAGCGGGCACCACTGCGCCCAGCCTTTAATGTCGGTTTTGGGAATCGACCCGCCCGCAACGCCTGAGCAAGCTCAGGACTTGCGATGGCGGACGGGCGCCGCATGCAGAGTTAGTTTTGGGGTGTATAACACGAAAGAGGATGTGGACAGGTTGATTGAAGGGATTGAGAAGGTAAAGAAGGTTTTTAAATTTACTAAAAGGAGCGGGAGTTCTCGACAAAGCTCGAACAATATTCTTCGAGCGAGAGAAGCGAGTCGAGAAGTTCCCATTTAAAGTGGATATCTACCGCGAGGAAATTTTAGAGCACTGGCGCTCTCCCCAAAATTTTGGGAAATTAGAAGATGCCGATTTTGTAATCGACCAGATCAACCCTCTCTGTGGCGATCAAGTGACTTTTTATTTTAAAATCAAAAAAGGTAAAATTAGCAAAATATCGTTTACCGGCAAGGGCTGCGCAATTTCAATTGCTTCGGCATCAATTCTCTCCGAAGCGATTTTAAATAAACCGGTGTCTGCCCTTGCCAAAATTGCCGGTAGGGATGTTTTGAAAATGATTGGAGGGCCGGTTGGGCCTGCAAGGTTGAAATGCGCATTTTTGTCACTGGAAGCGATAAGGAAAATAGGAAGTTCTCGACTTAAGCTCGAACAGTAATGTAGTTTATTCTTCGACCTTGTGGAGAAGTTCTACATTACTAATTTATGGACTCAAACGGAAAAAAAGAATTATATCAGCAGGTCGTCTTAGTACCTTTCATCGAGTCTGACTCGATTTCAGTCATGTCAAAGGCACTCCTCTGATATATTTTTTCTTTAGATATGGAAGATAAAAATAAAAGTAAAAAATATAAAATCAAAATTGATCGGAATCTCTGTATCGGTGCGGCTTCTTGCGTTGCCTTGGCAATGAAGACTTTTGCCTTGGATTCGGAAAATAAGGCGGTAATTTTAGAAGAAGATGGCGATGATGCCGAAGCAATTAAGCTGGCCGCCGAATCCTGTCCGACCAAGGCAATAATTCTGGAAAACACAGAAACCGGCGAGCAGGAATATCCTTAAACACCTCCGGTGGAATTTCTAATTACTAATTTCTAATATTTAATAACTGGATGCTAAAATGGTAGCGATGCCGGGAAAATCAATTGCAGAACGCGAGCCGGAACACCCGGCAAGCGGAGAGTTTTTAAGGGACATTGTTTTTGGCGCAAACGACGGCGTGGTTACGGCCATCGGATTTTTGGTGGGAATTTCCGGGAGTATCGCCAATCAAGGTGTGGTGGTTATTGCCGGAATTTTAACAATCGTTGCCGGTTCGGCCTCAATGGCTTTGGGCAATTATCTGGGAGTTAAATCCCAAAGAGAACATTATGAGGCAATGGAGAAGATCGAAAAATGGGAAATGAAGCACAAGCCGGATGTAGAGCGCGATGAAATCCGCGAAATCTACACCAATTACGGCTTCGACAAAGAAACGGTAGAGACTTTAACCAAAAAAGTAACTTCCAACAATGAACTCTGGCTTAAGGTGATGATGAGAGACGAGCTTGGGTTTTCCGAACAGGAAAAAGGGCAGCCGGTTGTCTCCGGAGTTTTTATGGGTATTGCTTACCTGGCGGGTGGTATTCCGCCTCTCTTGCCGTATATTTTCCTTCGACCGCTGACACGGGCTCTTTTGATGTCTGTATTTGTTTCGGTTTTTGTAATGGGAA
>MFBF01000039.1:0-5508 GCA_001774865.1 Candidatus Curtissbacteria bacterium RIFCSPHIGHO2_02_FULL_42_15 | reverse complement strand
CGCAGCCGCAGTCGGATTTGTTGCAGGTGAAGCCTTAAGGCTTTTTGGAATCAGCGATATTTCCATTTAAGATTAATTTTTAATTTTCAATTTTAAAATTAAGTCATTAAAAATTGAATGAAAATTGATAATTTCAAATTTAAAATTATATGAAATCGGTAGATTTTCTCATCGTTGGCGGTTCGGCAGCCGGTACTACCGCGGCTGAGGTAATTCGCCAACTTAAGCCTCAAGCATCAATTACAATCATTACCGACGAAAATCACGAAGAATACTCCCGTGTTTTGATTCCGCATTATATTAGGGGAAAAGTCAGCCGCGAGCAGGTTTTTTTGAAAAAGCCCGAATGGTATGAAGAGAAGGGAATTGAGTTAATTAAGGGTATTAAGGTAATTAAGTTAGATTCAGGAGGACATGGGGTGGATCTTTCCAATGGAGAGCAGATCGGATACAAAAAACTTTTAATTGCCATCGGCGGGGATGTTAACAGGCTAAATATTGCGGGTAGTGATCTTGCGAACATTCTTTACCTGCGCACCATTAAAGATGCTGATTCTGTTATCGAAGCTGCTAAAAAAAGCAAAAAAGGTTTGGTTTTGGGAGGCGGTTTTGTCAGTCTCGATTTTGCGACAGGTTTTCGCGTAAACGGAGTAGAAAAGGTCGTTATTTTAACGCGGGATCCATACTTCTGGTCAGGGCACTTAGATCCTGAGTCGGGTAGACTTATGAAAAATTTACTTTTGAAAAACGGGGTGGAGATTATGACAGGGGAAGAGGCTGATTCATTTTTTGGTCAAGAAAAAGTTGAAGGAGCTGTTACTAAATCCGGAAAAAAGTTGGAGGCCGATATAGTCGGAGTGGGAATTGGCATAAAGCCCGATCTTGAATGGTTAGAAAAAGCCGGAATCAAGACCAATCGGGCAATCTTGACCAACGAATACCTGGAAACAAATATGGCCGATGTCTATGCGGCCGGTGACTGTGCCGAATTTCATGATGTTTTTTTTGAAAGACAGCACATAATGGGCAATTGGGCAAACGCCACAAGTCAGGGCGCGGCAGTCGGAAAAACAATGATCCATTCGGCAAGCTCAGGACAGGTCGGGCAAAGGACAGTTTATGAAACAATTTCTTCGTATTCTGATACTTTTTTCGATAACTCTTACTCATTTATTGGGGTAACGGACGAGAAATTCGCAGATGAAATTATTGTTCGAGGCTCTGTCGAGAACCAAAAAATGGCAAGGATATTTATCAAAAAAATGAATGGGATCAGCCGCATCGTCGGTGCGACGGTAATCAATGACCCCGCTGAGGTTTCTCCGATAACAGCTGCTATCAAGAACAAAATTGATATTCTTAAGTTTAAAAACCGCCTCAGTGATCCGGCTTTCGATCTTAAAGAAATGCTTGCGTAGTTTCTTTTCACCCTGTAACCTAAAGTAAATGAAAATATATATCGCTTCAGACCACGCCGGTTTTCATTTAAAAAAGCAATTGATTCAATACCTCAAAGTTAAAGATTTTGAGGTTGAGGATTGCGGGGCTAATGTGCTTGATGAAGCTGATGATTACCCTGATTTTATTATCCCTTGTGCCCAAAAAGTTGCCCAAGATAAAGAATCCTTAGGGATTGTCATTGGAGGATCTGGGCAAGCTGAGGCGATTGCAGCAAATAAGGTAAGAGGAGCGCGCGCGGTCGTATTCTATGGACCGATTCTTCTTCATGGAGCTGCTGATGTGACTGGGAGAATTAGCAGGGATGCTTATGAAATGGTTAAGCTTACAAGAATGCACAATAATGCCAATGTTCTTTCTCTGGGTGCGCGTTTTTTAACCGGCGACGAAGCGAAAAAAGCTGTTTCTGCTTTTTTGGAGAATAAATTTGAAGGCGGACGACATGTGCTAAGAGTTGATAAAATAACTAAATACGAGGAGACTAAATAACTTATGTCCAAAAACCTTTTTAAATTAAACTTGATTTTTGTTTTTATCTTTTTAAATATCTGGGATTTTGCAGTAAACCGCGATTTTTTCAACGGCATGATTTTGGGGGTTTTAATGTTTTCGCCTGCGATTTTCTTATGGTTTGTTGGTACGGTGAGGGCGGCGGCACTAATAACCTTAATTTCGACTTTGGAATTTCTGGTTCTTGCGGTTTTTTTGTTTCAAGGCTTGGAATTTTCCGGATTTAAAAGTTTCTTGGAAACTTCTTTTTGGCTTCCTTATTTAATAGTTGCGGGCATAAACGGATTTTTTGGGCTAAAGATTTACTCGGAATATCGTGAGCAAAAGGGAAAACAACAGCGTATTTTTGCAACTCATGACAGCTAGAGATTGGTTCGATCGGGCACAAAAGGAGGGCTTTGCAATCGGGGCCTTTAATGTTGATAACATGGACATTTTCAAGGCTGTTTGTTTGGCCGGAAAAAATAAAAAATCGTCTGTGATGCTGGAGTTTTCCCAGGGCGAAGTCTCTTATTTCGGTCTCAAAAACATTGTCGATTTAACAGTCAACGCGCGTCAAGAATACGGCATTCCGATTCTTTTAAATTTGGACCACGCCAAAAGTGCGGAGGATTGCATTGCGGCAGTCGAGCAGGCCGGATTTGACGATGTCCACTTTGACGGATCGGATCTTCCCTTTGAAAAAAACGTTGAGGAAACCAAAAAAGTGGTTGAAAACGCACACAAAAAGGGGCTTTTGGTTGAGGGGGAGATTGATAAAATTTCTACATTGAGTGAGGTGCATAATGAAGAAATTGACCTTGAGCTTCTTAAAAAATCCTATACGGATCCGACAAAAGCAGCCAAATTTGTAAAAGAAACAGGTGTTGATATTTTGGCTGCTGTTTTTGGAAATGTACACGGAATTTTTCCGGTTCAGCCTGATCTTGATATCGATCTTCTTTCTAAAATTCGCGAGGCTGTGCCTTCCTGTTTTCTTTCTCTTCACGGCAGTTCGGGAATTCCAGCCGATCAGGTAAAGACGGCAATCAATGTTGGCAAAATTGTCAAAGTCAATCTGAATACGGAGCTGAGAGTAGCATACCGGGAAGCAATAGGTGAAGAACTTTCGGAAAATCCGGAAGAATATGCTTCGTATAAATTAGCAAGTGACGTGATTTTGGCTGTTGCGGCCGTTGTTGAGAATAAAATCGACGTTTTTGGATCAGCCGGCAAAATATAAATCCCTTGCATCTCTAATTTAATTTCTGATAAAGTTGAACTTCAATATTAAAGGAGGTGATTTAGATGAATTTAAAAAAGGCAGCAATTTTTGGAGCGGTTATTTCTTCGGCTTTGATTCTTGTCGGATGCAATTTGTATAAGACTTCCGGAGGAGAAACCGGCAGCACCGGTACAGCCACAGAACAGATGGAAAATGTACCGGTCAGCGGAAATTTAATAACTTACACGGATAGCGGATTTTCGCCGGCACAGGTTAGTGTTAAAGTTGGAGATACGGTAACATTTAAAAACGATTCCAAGGCAAACATCCAGGTGAATTCAGCGCCGCATCCTGCACACACGCAGTTTCCGGAATTAAACATTGGCTCAATAGCAACTGGCGAGTCAAAAACGGTGACTTTCACAACAGCGGGAACAAAGAAATACCATAACCACCTTAATCCCAGCCAGACTGGTACAATCGTGGTTGAGTAAAAAACAATGATATTTAATAGGATCCCTTTGTTAGTCTGGTTTTTGATACCGACTCTAGTTATCGTGGGCGGGGGGGTTTGGTTTTTTACCAAAAACTCGTCTTCTGTAAAGCCTGAGGAATCAGGCAAAGCGGAAGCGGTGTCAACTCCCGTTCTGGGAACAGTCGATTACGATATTGTAAGCCGTGACCACATTGCCCAAGGCACAAGCGGTTCGGGATACAATTCTAATCCGCCTTCTTCCGGGCCGCATTGGCAGGGACCCGCCAAAAACGGATTTTATGATTCGGCACTGCCTGACGAACAGCTACTTCATAATTTGGAGCATGGTCACATTTGGATTTCCTACAAGCCAGACGTCGGGGATGAGGTTAAAAATAAACTCAAGGAAATTACCCAAAAGGAAGATTGGAAGGTAGTTGTTGCACCTAGGGAAGCCAATGATGCCACAATTGCCTCTGTGGCTTGGGGAAGAGTTTTGAAGATGGATGAGCCCGACTGGCAAAAAATCGACGATTTCATAACAACCTACAGAAACCGCGGACCCGAAAAAACTCCGGAGTAGAATTTCAACCCCCTAGAGATTGAATTTTGGTATAATTCGCTGCTGTGAGCTGCGAACAATTGAAAGAAGATCTTTATGATTTAAGAAGGAACTCTGTCAAAGATCCTGACCTCACTTTGGAAATAGGGTATCGGATTAAACTTTTAGAGTTAACATGTAAAGTTGAAGGGGCAGATATTCACGATCTT
This sequence comes from Candidatus Curtissbacteria bacterium RIFCSPHIGHO2_02_FULL_42_15, assembly GCA_001774865.1. Taxonomy (GTDB): domain Bacteria; phylum Patescibacteriota; class Microgenomatia; order Curtissbacterales; family GWA2-41-24; genus MFBF01. Next base: position 1,090 of record MFBF01000039.1, on the reverse strand, counting down.
TGGGAAGACACTCGGGATTATGCAGAGAGCCTGTTAAAACAGGATCAATCATCTGCAGCATAAATTTTCCCTTCGATCCTTACTCTTGCCAGAATCGTTTTCTTTCTTCTTGTTTGACATTTGTTCGGTAGGGATGGTCTAATTTTTTAGTGAGCGTTTCTTTTGTTAAATCTTGGTTTTTGGATTGGCGGGCGTATGTTGCCGAATTTTTGGGTACGTTATGTTTCGTATTCATTTCATCGGCACTAGTTGTCTCCGACATTTTTTTCGGTAATTTGGGTGTTTTGGGAATTTCATTAGGAATCGGCCTTTCATATTCTGCTCTTATTTTTTTAACAGCCCATCTTTCCGGCGGTTTTCTTAACCCGGCAGTAACTGTAGCCCTTTGGCTTTCTCAAAAACTAACAGGTGTCAAAACGATATTTTTTCTGATTGCCCAAGTACTTGCCAGTTTTGCAGCGGCAGGTTTTGTGTTTTTGGTTTTTGGGCAGGAAGCGCAGAAATTCGGTCTTGGAACGCCTGCTGTCGGATTTGATTTGGCGCCGGATGTTGCCGTAATTCTGGAGGCGTTTTTGGTAGCAATTTTGATTTTTGTAATTTTTGGAACCATGATCGACAGGGCAGGTCCGGTAAGTTTTGGGCCGTTGGCAATCGGATTGGTTGTATTTGCGCTTACGCTTTTCGACTTGCCACTCTCGGGTGCAAGCTTAAATCCGGCAAGGGCAATCGGTCCGGCTGTGGTTTCCAAAAAAACTTTGGATTTGGCACTTTTTATAATCGGGCCTTTGGGGGGTAGTTTGTTTGGGCCGATTTACTCACTTTTGTTTTTGAAAAAGGCAAAATCGCGCTAATTTCCGTACACGGCCTTCTCATTTTCTGCTACAATTGCAATCAAATAATCAATTTCTAATGGCTGCCCAAACTACAGTTGGCGATAAAAAAAATCAGCAAGAGGAGCCCGCTCCAAAGGCAAAAGAGCAGGAGCCCTCAGGCGAGAAAAGAGATGAAACCTTAGGCGAGTTGATACAGCAAGTTGAAAGCCCCGATAAAGAAGCGGCAGAGAAAGTCTCGGGCGAAATCGAAGAAGCCA
>MFBF01000038.1 GCA_001774865.1 Candidatus Curtissbacteria bacterium RIFCSPHIGHO2_02_FULL_42_15 | reverse complement strand
CGTTTAGCATCTTACTTTCGGCCTCCGGCGAAAAATACACCCAAAAAAGCGCCCGGATTTTGTCAAAGAAATCACAAATCGTACTCATATGCGGACATTATGAAGGCACGGATGCAAGGACAGAAAAATTCGTGGACAAGACCTATTCCATCGGAGACTTTATTCTAACAGGTGGTGAGATAGGCGCCATGGCAATTGTTGATTCGACAACAAGATTGATCCCAAAAGTCATCCATCCGGAATCTTTAGAATCGGAATCTTTCGCAGCTAAAAAAAACCTCCTCGAGTATCCTCAATACACCAAACCGGAAGAGTTTAGGGGACAAAAAGTGCCAAAAATTTTGCTTTCAGGAAATCATCGGGAAATCGAAAAATGGAGAAAAATCCAAGCTTTAAGAAGGACAAAGAAAAACCGCCCGGATCTTCTTAATACTTAATACCTAATACTTTATACTTAAATCAAAAAGGGGCAAAGATATCCTCTCTGCCTATAGGTACTTGAGGTACAGATACAGACGGAGTAGTCGCCAAACCTGTATCTATTATTTTTTCCAGTTTGTCTTTCTCAGATTGCGTAAGTTCAGTTACGGGCGTCTCGATTGAACCTAAGTCTGTCGGCATTGGTTTAAAGTAAGCAAAAATACTCATACTCACTTTCAACTGAGCAGAACCTTCGGAAGCTGCGGAAGAAACTGATAAATCACTGATTGAAACTGTCCTGGGAATGGTCGAAACATTGTTCAAAAACTGCAATAGGGAACTATAGCCGCTTGTTAGGGACACGTTGACTTTGACACTCGGGGCAATCTCGGTCGCGGCTCCGGCTGAGGGAACCGGAGCATTTGCTGGCGGCTCACCCGATACAGCTTCCAATGATCCCGGCGCACTTTCCACTCTATTAAGAAGAACGCCTGATGAAGCGGCAGCCCTTTCTATCTGGGAAATCAGCAAGAACACTTTTTTGTCTGACGGCAATAGCTGTTCCACGGCTACAACTTGCTTTTCAAGCTCCGTTTTATCGAGACTTACCAGAATAACGGATTTTTGTTTGAGGCTGTCAGCTTTTTGCACCAGTTCCGTATTGGACTTGTTAATCTGTAGTGCAAGAGAAAACCTTGGCCATACGATCATCAAAAGAACCGCAAAAGAGACCAAGATCGATACCGCGGGAACTGCCAAAGATGAGTATTTGGCAATCTCAAAACTGTTTTCAGCCTTAATTGTGGCTTTGGTAACCGCTGATAAATCCATAAATTAATTTTGCTTGGCAGACTGCGCCGCAATCGAAAAAGTATATGTGCCAGTCTCGTCTGCTGTGAGTGTATCAATAGTAACGTTTGAAACGATCTTCGAACCTTCAGGCGTAAGCAGGGAAGAAACCAGTCCCGCGACTTCGGCTGATGACTTTGCCTTACCATTCATGACGATTTTACTGGCAGCAAATTTGATATCAGTAAAATAAATACCCTGCGGCACCAGCTTGGCAAACCCGTTAAAAGTTTGGTAGTAATCGGTCCTTTGTGTCAAAACTTTTTCCGCAACTGCGGATTTATCTTTGGCCACAACAAGAAGCTCTTCTGTGGATTTATAGCTGTTTATAACCTGAGCGTTATCCTCAACCTGAGCAATAAGCTGAGTTCTTTTAGAAACTTGCGTTGTAAAAAATACGAGAACTCCTAAAGTAAATACGGCAGTTAAGATCAAAAGAGCTGCTGACCCGACAGAAAGCCGCTTTTTAAGGCTTTCAAAGCGCTCTGTCCTCTTTTCCTCTTGGGGAACAAGATTTATGTCCGCCATATTTCGTATACCTTATTTAAGCGTAGCAAGATTAGTTTCTCAGAGCAAGACCGGTTGCCACGGCAAAAACCGAGCCCTGGCCCGGCATTTTCATAACCTGACCCTGCTTTTCAAAATCCTGCCAAGGATCTCCGAATGAAACCTCCAGACTCGTTCTCTCGGCTAAAAATTGAATTACTCCCGGAAGAAAAGCACCTCCTCCGCAAACCACCAACCTTTTCGTCTCGCTGTCCTTAAGAATACCGTGGGCAAATTCGACTGCTTTTAAAATTTCGGAGACCAAAACATCCAGTATAGGTTTTAAAACGGCAGCTACCTTTCCCGAAAGTTTATCTTCCAAAATCCCATAGGCCTGTTTATACTGCTCTGCCTGATCCTGAGGCAGGTTGAATTCTGCCATGATTGCGCGAGTTAAATTAATACCCCCCGTCGCCACAGATCTTGTGAATAAAACACTTCCCAAGTATGTAATTACAAGTTCTGTAGAAACCGCACCAACAGAAACAATAATAGTTACCGGATCTTGAGGCTTTGTAAAGGCGCGGGAAAGGGCAAAAGATTCACTTTCCAAAAAAGCCGCAGTCAACCCTGCCTCTTTGACAACAGTAAGGTATTTGTCAATAACCCTCAGAGGCGCGGCAACCAAAAGAACCTGCATTTTATCCCTGCCCGATGTTTCGGGTCTTGAGACCACCTTGTACTGCAAGTTTACGTCTTTTATAGGCAGGGGTATATACTGCTCGGCTTCCCAATTAATTGCGGCGGAAAGTTCTTTGTCGGTTAGAGGCGGCAGTTCTATAAGCCTGGTTACCACCTGCGATTCCAAGAGAGAAACTGCGCATTTATTGCTTCCTATTTTTGCCTCATCCACGCACTTATTAATAGAATCTGCAAGTTTTTTAAGGTCGATAGGGGACTCAGACATAATGCCGCCCGCGGGAGACTGAATGCTTGAGGCGGCCTCTAAAAATTTTTTCTTGCCCGATACTTTTACTTTTGCAACTTTAACAAACGAGCGGCCTATATCAAGACCGAATACTTGGGCAGGCATGATAATTACTGTGCTGACTTGGTACTTTCAGGCTTTTGAGACTGATTTTTTTCTGCGGAAGGCGTGGCGGGTGAAGGTGACGGAAACTGGGGCTCTTTCGGCTGTATCTTATCAACCGCCGACTCTATTGATTTTTGGTCAATTGTCCTGTTTTCGGAAGGCAAATTCGTCTCTACTTGTGAATTTTTTGTAAAAAGAATTAAGAAAATTGCCGGCACAACAACTGCCCCTATACCCAAAACAGAAAGGATAATTTTTGTATTTTTGTTCATCATTTGACTATATCACCTTCTGAATAGAGAACATAATCAAAAACCGCAGGCAAAGCGGGCAGGGCGGTTCTGGTAACCTGCACTCTTCTTGTGATGCCAAGATCTGTCTTTGCTACTGAATTAATTTCGTAGATTTGGGTAGGGAGGGGAGTACCAGAGCCGGAAATCAAGATACTCACTGGTTTGTAAAATGGCTTAATGCGTAAAATTCTAGCTTTATTGTTAGGGTCTGATAAATCTAGCGAGATTTTATATTGGTACCCTGTCGTTGTGGCAATTGAACATGGAGGGGCAGGCGACGCTGTTACGCAGTCTCTAAATCCAGTCATCCCTGAAATAGTGTTTGACATAAATGCAAACCTATTTTGGGAATAATTAATACTTTTTTGATCAGCAGAAGTAGAAAAGCAATTGGCGGCATTTAAAGAAGTATCGCAAACCAAAGTAAGCTCAATCGCGGCTTCTTCCTCACCTGTTTTTAACCATTCAACAGATAACGTCCCTGGATAATATGATTCAGGCGGACCGGGATTGATTAGTGTTATTTGTGCAACTTCACCAAGCGGCACTGTCGTTTCATATGTGTTTCGAGCTTTAACATTTATGTCCGCATGCATATCACCCACAGCCCTATTATTACAATTAGCTTCCATACCTGAAATGTTGCATCCGGATTGTGCACCTGCTGGTGCGCCAGTAGTAATATCAGTTTTTATCGCACTCAACCGTGACAAAGTATCTTCAACACCGCCTTCTGCGGCGCTGAAAGCCCTTTGCGACTCTTGTGTTTGGGTTGAGATTCTAAGATTAGTCAAATTTCTGGAGGCGACAGATAAGCCGACTGCCAAAGATACGACTACAATAAGAAGAACCAGTATTAATATCTGGCCTGATTTCATCCTTAATTCCATTGTTACTTCTTCCTCTGGTCTTGTCAATTGCCTGCCCGCCATAAATCGCAGCATGAGCCGTATATGAATAATAGTGGAAAGGCGAATGCTAAGATTAGGTGGGTCAACAGTGAACTGTCTTAGTATCCCCTCAGGGAAATCGTTGTCTGAAAACTGACGTTTGCCAAAAAATCGCTCCTGGAGGTAGCATCAACACCCTGGCTAACAGCAAAGTTTACGGCCACAATCGGCGGGGCAGAAACGCCTCCTGACGTAGGAGTTATGGTAAATGCACAATTTGTTATATCCACGCCGGAAACAATATCCGTGCTCGTAATACTTCTATAGTCAGCATCAGCAGGATTATCGGCAGCTGCGATTTCTACTTTACCATTTTGGGTCGTGCTAACAGACGCAACACATCTTACATGTAAAGGGTTACTGTTGGTTCTTAAAAGTTTGATGTGGGTTGTTGAAGCCGTCGGATCACTGCACAAATTGTTGTTTGATTGATTCAAACAAACCGCATCAGTCGCGTTTCTTATCTGAGATTCTAACGTATCTAAAACTACCTGGCCGTTTTGTTTTACCTCAGAAGTTATATTTGCCTGATTCGTACCCTTAAGAACCGCCGTTAGAAAAAGTAGAATCGATCCTATGGTAATCGAAAGCAAACCAATAACTACGAGAAACTCAAGTAGGGTAAAGCCTCTTTGAAAAATCATGGAAAATCTTGCCATAGGCCTAAAAAAGTTTGGCTTTTAACCGATCTTGTTTGACCGGCCTCATCCCAGCTGACAGTAACCGTAATTAATCGTTTTGCTGCATTTGCGACTAGCGGTTCATTTATCATTTCTACTTTGCGTGTAAAAATGGTTGTACCAAGAGTAACAGTTTGTGGAGTCGAACAACCGCTTGTTAATGACCAAGTAGATGGATTATTTAAATCCGGGGTAGTAAATGTAAAGCAGACACTTGGCGGTGTTAAAGCATCGGGAAAGGTACTAACTTTGAACCCGTTACGATCACGAAAGACTCTCAACTGTTCCAATGTTTGTTGAACTAGTTTGGTTGCCTGGCTATTGTTGCGCGCGGACCTTGAGCTTTTCTGGGTAATCAGGCTTGTAGTAATTAAAGAAATTGCCAAAATCACTGCAATACCGATACTAACTACAACCTCAACGAGTGATTGCCCCGTTACCAATTTTTGCCTATTTTTGTGTGCCATACATTCTAAAGTTTAGCATCGCTTACTTCACCCGAAGTCTGGACAGTTACCTGATATTTAGCAGCTGCTGAGTGCTGATCCTTAAGTTTAATAACCAAATTTCCAGTTTGAGTGAGAGTATTATCCAATTCGCCGTTTGCATCGAGAAAAGGAGGGGCATTATTGTCATGGAGCGAAACTCCAGTTGAAACAGGTTTAAACAAAACCTTGACGATAGTACCGCTCAACACACTGCCGCCTATTTCTATGCTATGCAGGGTAACGCCTGAGGGGTAATTTACTGTTTTGGGGCTAAAAGGCAATACACTTGTATTGCATACACCGGCGTAAGTGTAAGTTGAAGTTTGGGAAGTATCAAATGTCACATACCATCCAACAAGGGTAGAGGTAACAGGACATTCGCTGTTGGCCCCCTTATCGCCTGCAAGTGCCTTGTTTTGGACAAACCTTAAATCATTTTTGAGAGTTTGGGTTGCGTTTCTGATTCGCTGGTTTCTCTCGAAGGTGATGTAAGACGCGGTGATTAAAATTGAAACAATGCCAAAAAGAGTAATTACGACCAAAAGCTCGATGAGAGTAAATCCTCTTGATTTGCGGTTGATTGTTAATTGTCGATAGTTGATAGTCCGCGCACGCGTGGGCATTAATTTCAATATACAATCAACCGCAAATCAAGAGGATTTACTCTCATCGAGCTTT
>MFBF01000037.1 GCA_001774865.1 Candidatus Curtissbacteria bacterium RIFCSPHIGHO2_02_FULL_42_15 | reverse complement strand
TTCTGAATCCTTGGTGTCTTTGGGATTTCTGACCATACGGATTGATCTTACAAAAAATCCGGGGAAGTCCTATTTGGATTTTGCCGATGTTACATACGCGCAGGAATTTTTTGATTTGGAAGATGTTTTTGAATCTTTACTGCAAATGCCCGAAGTTGATCCGACAAGAATCGGAATTACAGGGCACAGTCTTGGGGGAATGCTTACTGCCCAGCTTGCATCAAAGCATAGAGCGGTTAAATCTCTGGCCATACTTTCCGGCGTTTATAATTATAGGTTTCTGGCAAAACATTTGTTCGCAAAACCGTTTGCTGAAGTTCTGGAAGATTTTAGGAAAAAGGGCCACTCTACAGTCTGGAGCATTCACCTTAATCGCGAGCTGCACGTTAAAAAAGGTTTTTACGAAGATGTTTTTTTAAGAACTGCTGATAAATTTGCCCAAAAAATTAAATGCCCAACCTTGATCATATCTTCGGGAAGCGACGAGTCGGTTGCTCAGAGCCATGCTGATAATTGGTTAAAAAATATCGGGTCACACAATAAAAAGATGGAGATTATTCCCGGCTCAGACCACAATTATTTAGGTGAAGCCCTTGATAAAGTTACACGGTTAGTGGCAGACTGGTTTGTGGAAACACTTTGAAAAATTTGACATTAATTTGTCACAAATCCTATAATTTTTCTTGAGAAGATTATGATCTTTGGGTTTATTTTTTATGATAACTGAAATAAAGGGGTCAGCCACAATTTTTCAAGAGAGATTATCCCGAGAAATTCGGTATTCGTACAATCCACATCTTTACGAATATCTTCAGCATGTCGATGATATGCTTCCCGGATTGCCAGCAGACGGTGTGAGTGTTTATGAAGTTCCCAGGTTGATTGGTTTTGCGTTTCACAGATCTGATTCTCAAGTGCTGAAGATTCTTCAACAAGCAAGGATTCATCATATAGTTAGAACCGAACCTTCTGGACAACCGTATGCCCACAGATATAAACGAGAGCATCTACTTGTTGCTGCAGCATTAGTCCAAATTAGGACACAAGGAGTTGTTTGGGACAACATGCCTTATGCTCTTTACCATTACTTATCTGATTCAGAGTTGAGGCAGGTGATTAACGAGCCTCACGAACCGTATGATCCAAGCAGAAAATGGAACAACTCTGAGGCGGAGAGGAGGCGTGTCCTTTTTGATATTGAGGACCAAGAATTGCTTATTAAACCAGGGAAAATTGATCTCTCGTCAGAAACAGTCCTTTCGGATATCCCGGCAGATTTTTTACAGCAGCCGGAACCTCTCGTAGCAAATAAAGAATCTTCCGTCCAAGAAGTTTCTTTACCAAAAAAGGAATCAATTCTTTTATCGCCCGAGCGTTTACTTTGGCTGCGGGTATTTCTGAACTTTGATTCCCCGATCAAGCCCTTTCAGATGGACACGATCAGCGCATCAAAACTTAGCCTGGGCGGATTTACACTCGAGGAAGCAGAAGCAGTCTTTAAAGAATTTAGTAGTCAAGGTAACTCAAACGGAAATATGGTCGACGATGATAAGACTTACTATGCTCTTAATAATGCAATTGGTGAGATTTTACGTACTCGGGAAATTAATCAGAAAAATACAGGCGCTATTTCCTAAATTTCAATGATCCCTTCCGATAATTTCCCCAAAACCCTAGTTTTTCCGCCTTTTATAGTTACCAAATCCTCGATTCTGACCCCGCCCCATTTTGGGAAGTAGAGACCCGGTTCGACGGAAAAAACCATGCCCTCTTTGAGAATTTCGTCTTCAGATTTTTTATCTTTGTGTCTGGGTCTAAGGTGCGGCGCTTCGTGGACTTCGAGGCCGATTCCATGGCCAAGGCCGTGCAGGAAATAATCATGCAGGTTTTGTTTTTTAAAAATATTGACAGTGTGGTCATGGATTCTATGAGCTTTGACACCATGGGCGATTTTTTTAATGGCTTCTTTTTGGGATTGTTGGACGAGGTCGTAAATGTTTTTAATATCGTCTGTGACTTTGCCGATGAGAACAGTCCTTGAAAGGTCGGCGCAGTAATCTTTGTACTTTGCACCGAAATCGAAAAGCAGGACTTCACCCGTTTTTATTTTTTTGCGGCCGGTTACATGATGGGGGACGGCAGCATTTTTACCCGATGCAATAATACTTTCAAAAGCAAGTCCTTCCCCTCCGAGATTTTTAATAATCTTTGCCAACTTTTCGGCAATTTCCGCCTCACGCTGGCCGGCTTTTATAGTTTTTACAATTTCCAAAAATGCTTTTTGGGAAACTTCCTGCGCTCTTTCAATTTTGTTAATTTCATCATCTCGCTTGACTGCGCGCATTTCCTCAATAAGATTTTTTTGGGCAATAAGCTTTTTGCCCTTAAGTTCTTTTTTGAAATGCCTAAATTCCGAAAACTTGAGGTCAGTTTCCTCAAATCCTACGGCTTTTGCTTTTAAAAGAAGCTGTTTAACAGCATCAAACATATGGTTTCTTTCATCTGCAATCTTGATTTTTAATTTGGCAGAGCTTAATTTCAAAGCTTCTACTTGATAAAGTTTGGGGCAGATTAAAGTAGTCATCTTTGTAGTAACAATTAAAATTGCTTCGCGTTCTGTAGGCGAAATTCCCCTGAAGTTCGTCAAATAAAAAATGTTAACCGGATTGGTAACAATAAATCCGTCTAGGTTTTTTGCCTTTAGATTTTTTCGAAAATTAATTAGACGATTCATGCAGGGCTTTTTCGGATTTATTTAATCTATGTGGCGTACAGTCTATTTGAGCTTTGCCTGCGTATTTATTTATTATGAACCATATTCCTTGTCTAGTGAGAGCAGTGACTTTAGTGGTTTTGCCAAGTGAATGCACATTAACAAATACCGGAAAGTCGGGTTTCTTGAGGTCTTGGCTTCTAAAGTTTAAGAGATAATCATTCAAGGCTTGGCTGGCAACCGCATCCAGATTTACAGTTTTGATTTTGCCGGTTTTTTTATCAGGCACGGAAATTTGTATTGTGGGATCTTGGACGTTGGCACTGGCTTTAACGTTTTGCATCTCAAGATTTTCTAAAGACTGCGCTGATATGCCTTTTAACAAAAGGTAAATTAAGACTTTGTCGCGAACGTGCGTAGTTACTTGGAGTAACTTTGTTACGTCTTCACGAGACATTGGTTCGTAATCAAAATTGCGCCTTGGGAGATTCGAACTTTCCTTCCTGAAGGACCTGATGGCCGGAAAAACGTCCTCCTTTATTGGGTAATCTGTACGTTTTCGAATATAGGAAATAAACCCATTTATAACTGATAATCTTCTGACTAGTGTACTGGACGAGTACCTATCCCCTTGGTCCTCAAAAAAATCGCGAATTATTGCGGGGGTAATTTGTGACCAGCTGTAAACGGCATGCTCGGAAAGAAAATTTGTGAGCTGGGTAATGTCCGCACCGTATGCAAGCTGGCTATTTTCTTGGGCAGTCTGATAACTTATAAATTTTTGTGCGGCTTCTTGCCATTGCCGGTTAAAGACAGTCTCTTGTTGCCCCTCTTGAGAATTTTTGATTCGTTCAGTCATGCCTAAAGCCGCGTCATTTTAACAAAAGATATGTTGCGATACAAATATTATTTTTTAAAATTTGCCCAGAGAGCCTCAAGGAGAATAAACTTAACTCATGAGACGTGAAGGCGGGGAGATGCCGCGACCTAAATGGTCTGAAAATACCAGAAGACAAGCCGAGGTAAATATTGGTTCGCCACTTAAAGATAAGCTATTAGTCACAGGCCAGGTTTTAGGGATTGGAACCCTTGTTGCGGCTGGGGGTTTTTACGCAGTCAAGCAAGGCGACACGGGAGGAGATCTTTTTAGCCAAGACGAGCCTGGAGTTGAAAGAGTAACAACCGGTCAGTTGTTTGCAGACGCGCAACTGGCAAGTGCCGATTCGCCTGCAAGTGTTGAGCAGGGAAAAGTCACTTATCAGGATAGGCTGGATCTGGCAGAAAAAGAAATGGGTAATCAAATCGATAATCCTGCAGCCAAAAAAAGGATTCAGCGCTGTTGGCCGTTAATTAAGAGTGCTGCAAATGGGGAAGGAGTTCCAGCTGATTTATTTTTAGGGCAAGCGATTACCGAAAGTAAATGCGATCCCAAGGCAGGTTCGAGAGCAGGCGCGGCTGGTATCCTTCAAACAATGCCATTTATTTATGAGGACGAAGAGTTTGGTTTTGACCCTTTTGATCCGAAAGAAAGCGTAGACAGGGCCTCGGAAATCTTAGCACAAGAGCACGATAAATTCGGTGATTGGAGTTTGGCTTTTTGGTCATGGCATATTGGTGCCCCTCGGGTTTACGAGGCTGTTAGAACATATGCTTATAATCTGGAAGATCGGATAATCCTTGAGGATATTGATGTGAAGCCCGAAAATGACACCCCAGAAGCCTACGAAAAAGCTACGTCAATTGCGACGGAGAGAATTTGGCGATATAAAGATTTTATTAAGGAGCATGAAATCACAGTCAGTAAACTTTATGAAAGCAGTCAGGTTAGGGCACTATACACCGGTGAAGAGTGGGATCGGACCTGGGATTATTGGGCGCGGATAGTCAAGTCTGCAGAAATAGTTGAATCACAGAGCCTCGCCGAAGTTATCCAGCAGCAATAAATCCCAGAAAGATTTTTCGCCTAAAACCGGCGATTGGTTGTCCAATAAATTCCGAAAAGAGTTGTTGCCTTCGGGCTTCTGCGGCATATCCTGCTCCTGCGGCAGGTTAAAATTCTGCTTTTCTAACTCCTTCCGAAACTTCTCTTGATACTTTGTCAAATCTTTGGCATCTTTCGGAATCTCAATAATCACCGGTTTGTCGTAATCAGAAAGTTTGGTTGAAATTTTCAAAGTGATTGGGATATTTGAAGTGGGCGCTAACTGGACACCCCGCGGGCGGGAGTAAAGATTCGAAGGGTTTTCTAAATCCATGCCAAAAAGCAGGGAAACTTGTGAAATTAGCGAGGTTTTTTTGTCGATTTCCAGGGCAATTTCTATATTTTTGATGTTGCGTGTAAACCTTTCAATTTCTTCTTTCTCAATGCTTTCTTCAAGATTTGTGTGTTTCTTTGGCTCCAAATTCTTGATTGTTTCAAAAAGCAGAGTGTTGATTTCGGCAATAGGCGGTTTGATTTTTAAGGTGTAGACATCTTTGTTTTCACCTTTTTCAAGTTTTGTCCATTCATAAGTCTTTTCGACAAAGGCCTCAAAAACCTCTTTGATTTTTTGGATTTGCGCCTCATCCTCGGCAGTCCTTTTTTGTTTATTCAGCTCTTCTACATGCAAAATGAACCATTGGTTTTTAACTTCATCCAATGGCAGAAACGAGCCGCCGGGAACTTCGGTTAGCTGGAAATATAAATTATCTTCGATTTGCCTGATTTCGCCAGCTGCTGAAATCTTGAGACCTTCCATCGCAACTTCACCGGAAATTTCAAGCCGGGTTTTGGAATAATTTTGGGTTTTAAAATCGGCAGGGCCCTTGACTGTAATTTTTGCATTTGAGACTGGAAAATTCTTGCTTTCGGTCGCAAACTCTACCTGTGTTTCCAAAGTCGCGGATTTTAAATTTGCCATTTTCCTTTCGGTTCTTCGCAGAATTAATCGTGTAGTTTTGGGAAGCGGGGTTATTAAAATAAACCTGTCAATTGCTCTTTGGACAATTTTTGGAGGAGTGATCAATTTATAGTTAGTGTAGGCAAGAATGAGGCTTCCTGCGGGGATTGCCAATAAGATGAGGATTAAGAGGACCGCCAGAATTTTGCCAAGGGGTGAATTGCCGCCCCCAAAATTCGGGGGCTTGATTTTTAACGACGAGGACGGACTTTGCTGAGGTAGGGTCGAGGCTAACGAGGACGGACCTCGTTCACCTTCCTCGGCCGAAAGTGGGTGAACAGTAGGCTGCTGATTGCCGTCTTTGCTTATTGGCTGATCAGGTACACTTTGCGAAGGGGCGGGACCGGA
>MFBF01000036.1:5889-8714 GCA_001774865.1 Candidatus Curtissbacteria bacterium RIFCSPHIGHO2_02_FULL_42_15 | reverse complement strand
GTCGCGTAGTGTAGCTGGCCTAACACGTCACCCTGTCACGGTGAAGATCGCCGGTTCGAATCCGGTCGCGACCGCAGACACGCAATCATCTTTTTTGAAAAAAATCCCCTGCCTGGAAGGAGGTTTGTTATGCCGAGAGGTCGTCCTAAAAAAAATTTTCTAAATTTTAAAATCAACTGGCAGGATTCGTATGGAACGTTTGTTCTGATTGCCATCATAGTAATCGTTCTTGGACTTTTGGTTGCCAATTTCTTTTCAAACAGATCAAAGGACATCGGCTCAGGAGAGCAAGTCGAGCAAACTGCAGAAGAAGCTGCAAAACCTACAGCGGGCGCGGAATACGAAATCAGGGAAAACGATTCCCTTTCAAAAATTTCACAGGAGGTTTACGGTTCGCAAAATTATTGGCCCACAATTGCACAAATTAACAAAATAGCAAATCCGAATAGAATTCTTGCAGGCAGCAAGCTTCAGCTTCCGTCAAAAGAGGAAATTGAGCAAACAAAAACCGTAATGACTGAAAAAACCTACAAGGTTTCGGAAGGTGACACTTTCTTTACAATTGCCCAGAAAGTCTACGGTGACGGGTCTAAATGGCGAATTCTGCATCAGGCAAACGGAGGCCGATTTTTGCCAAACGGAAATCCGTTAGTTTTTGCAGATAGCACAATTACAGTCCCTCGATAGGTTTTTAAAAAACTGCTAAACTGTTACCGCATGTCTGGTGCGGGATTAGTATAGTGGCAGTACGCAACCTTCCCAAGGTTGAGGTGCCAGTTCGATTCTGGTATCCCGCTCATTTGAACAGTAATACCCAAACGGCTAAAATAGGCCAATGCCGCCTTAGCTCAGGAGTAGAGCAACTGTTTCGTAAACAGTAGGTCCTCGGTTCAAATCCGAGAGGCGGCTCATCGTGAAGCAACGATATAGAATAAATAGGCTCGCAAAAAAAGAGGAAGCCGCCACGGTCAAGCGGATATTTGCGCTTTCCGCAATTAGCGCGCTTCTGGCGCTTTTTATGTTCACACTTGGAATACCCCTTTTGGGAAAATTTGCGGATTTCTTGGAGCTAATCCTTGGTTCTCAGAATCAGCAACAATCACAAGAAAGAAGAAACGTCCCCCCGCCTAACTTTGACCGGATTCCTGCTGCCACAAACAGCGCCAATTTAAACATCAGAGGATTTGCAGCAGAAGGCGAAAGTGTCGAACTTTATCTTAATGATAATCCTTCTGCAAAAGCAGACACCGCCTCAGGGAATTTTTCTTTTGAAGATATAAAACTTCAAGATGGAGAGAATACTATTGCCGCAAAATCATTATCAAGTGCAGGACAAGAGAGTGAATTTTCAAAAACTTTAACAATTAAATTGGATACCCAATCACCTGCACTTAATGTCGAAAATCCCCAGGAAAACCAGTCATTTTCAGGCAACAATAGGATTAAAGTCTCCGGCAAAACCGATCAGGATTCGCAGGTGTATGCCAATGGTTTTTTAGCAAATATCAACTCCGAAGGTCAATTTGAAATTTTGATACCGGTTGCAGAAGGCGATTCACAAGTTGAGATTCGTGCAATCGATGAGGCCGGCAACGTGACTGTGGAAAAAAGAAATATCCACTTTAGCAAGTAATCAGCGCAGATTATCTTCCCTGCTTACTATTCCTACAAAAAACCAGAACAGAAGCATTATCTGCGGAAAAAACAGTGAGTTTACGAACTGCGAATGAACAACCAAGCCAATAAATGACGCAGAAGTTCCAAGCGCGACAAAACTTCTCTTTGACGATTTTGCGACAGTTGACCAGATTGAAATTAAAATCCACATAAATGCAGCCAAACCAAAAACCCCTGTAGTTGCTGCCACCAAAAGTAAACTGGAATCGCTTCCTGCACCGGAATGACCCCCAAGATCTTGGTCATTTTCAAAAAATCCATAGCTTGCCTGAGTATAACGGTAGGTATTAAAACCGACGCCTACTAAAAAGTGGTCTTTGAAAACCAGCAGTGCTCTTTGCCAGCTTTCGATCCTTGCTTTGACAGTTTCGTCAAATGTTATTGCGCCTGTAACTCTTTCTCTTGCCTGGGGGATAAAAATAAATGATACGAGGAAAATTAATATGGCAAAAGACGTTATTCTAAACGATTTTAAAATGCCAATAACTAAAAGTGCACATAAAAAAGCAAGGTAGGAGCTTCTGGAAAATGTCAAAAGCACAGCAATCGAACTTGATAAAAAGACAAAAAGCAAAACTAAATTCTTCTTGAACAAATACGAACTTAGCGAAAAAGAAGCTAAAAATACAAACACAATCCCGACAAAATTTGGGTCCAGAAAAGATGAGACAATTCGCATCTTATGCGGATCCCAGCCGTAAGGAGCCAAAAATAAAAGATTCGGAACAAAAAGTAATTGTAAAAATCCCAAAAAAACAAGGATCGTGCCTGCTGACAAAAATATATTTACCCACTTTTCCATTTTTTCTCTTTTGACCACGTTTAGGGTAATTATCATTACCGAAAAATAAAGCAGGAATCTCAAAAGAAAAAGGCTGGAGACAAAAATCTCTTTAGGCGAAAACTGGTTCAGCGCAAAAACGGTTGAAGATGTTGCAAATAAAGAAAAAACGGCAGTCGGCAGCATTATTTTTTTCGGAATTACTATAGCGATCCTGTTGAAAAAGAAATAAAACAAAAAGGCGACTGCCAAAATTAATACAAAAATGTCAGAGACCGTAAACGACACTTCTTGCCCAAATAAAGGAATTCTTACAAGCTGTCCCGGGATTATCGATATGACTGCTGTTATAAGGAGAAGTTCTAAT
>MFBF01000036.1:4913-5825 GCA_001774865.1 Candidatus Curtissbacteria bacterium RIFCSPHIGHO2_02_FULL_42_15 | reverse complement strand
GCCTAAATTTAGTGGGCCCATCAGGACTCGAACCTGAGACCTTTCGTGTGTGATACGAATGCTCTACCAACTGAGCTATGAGCCCCAATTTTGGCGGGCTACTCTAACCGGCTGAGCTATGCGTGCATAATTTTCGTGGCTGTACTTGATGTGTAATTTTAACATAGAATAGTAGGTACAATGCCCAATAAAGACGCGCTCTTTGGTGTTTTAAAAGAAGTACTCCACACGGCATTGATTTCCCTTGCAATTTTTTTCTTTGTTTACATTCTTATCGTCCAGCCGCACCGGGTAAAAGGGGAGTCGATGGTACCGAATTTTCAGGACGGTGAGCTTTTACTTACCGAGAAGGTAACTTACCGCTTCCAGGATGTAAAACGCGGCGATGTTGTAGTTTTTAAAGCGCCGACTGCCAGAAAAGTTGATTTTATAAAAAGAATTATAGGACTTCCGGTTGATACGATTGAGATCCAAAACGGGTCAGTATTTATAAACGGTAAAGAGCTCACAGAGCCATACGAAACCCAGTCAACCGACGGAACTTTAAAAATAACAGTAGGCGAAAATCAATTCTTTGTTTTAGGGGATAACCGAATGGCATCTTCAGACTCCAGAAGTTTCGGCTCAATCGAAAAAGGAACGATCAAAGGCAGGGCCTGGCTGGTATACTGGCCAATTTCCAAGTGGAGATTAATTTCAAGAGTTAACTACACCGTCTCTAATTCGCTTTAAGATACTAAACGTTTCTTCGACCTTTCCCTTGGCAACGACCTGAATCTTACCCTCTACACGCGACTGGCTAATTTTGACTTTCACCTTAGCCTGCCCACCGTTTAATTTTGAGGCGATTTCTTCCTGGAATTTTTCCAACTCATCACTTTGAAGCTTTTGGGCAGGGACTTGCTGTTTGGG
>MFBF01000036.1:0-4778 GCA_001774865.1 Candidatus Curtissbacteria bacterium RIFCSPHIGHO2_02_FULL_42_15 | reverse complement strand
ACCTTCTGAGGTTGCGCCGGAGGCCAACGCATCTTTAAGCGCGTCCGGAACTGAAAGAAGTCTAAAAGTATTTGAAACATAAGGAGCGCTTTTGCCTATTTTCACGGCAATTTCGCTTGTGGAAAGGCCAAACTCCTCCATCAGGCGCTTGAATGCCTGTGCCCTCTCCAATGGATTAAGGTCTATCCTTTGGACATTTTCGATAATGGCCATTTCAAGCATACCCTGAGGCGTGGTTTCCTTAATTAAAACCGGCACCTTTGAAAGGCCGGCTATTTTTGAAGCTCTCCATCTTCTTTCACCGGCAATGATCTGATATCCGGCAGGGGTTTTGGCAACAACCAGCGGTTCCAAAACTCCATGTTCACGGATGGAATCGACAATTTCTATCAGAGAATCGGGGGTTATCAACCCGCGCGGTTGAAGCGGGTTGGGCTGAAGCATGTCAATATCAATTTCAAAAATTTGGTTTTCGTCCATAGACTTAAAGCACCTCTACTAATTTTTTGCCGAGTTTTTTCCGAAAGTTAATCTTACCGTCTTGGACTGCAAAAATCGTGTGGTCGCGTCCCAGCATTGTACCCTGACCGGAATAATACTTTGTGCCACGCTGACGGACTATAATGTTACCGGCTGAAGCATTCTCCCCGCCGTAGATTTTTACACCCAGTCTTTTTCCCTGACTGTCTCGGTTTTTGGCTGTTGCTCCGCCGCCTTTTTTGTGTGCCATTTAGTCTCCTTCGGAGAAATTTCTAATTTTTAAATAATTCTTAAATTATTCAATTTCTAAATTGGGACTTTGATTTAGTTATGCAATTTATCTAGGTCAATATCAGCCTTCGCCTTCGTCGAATCTTATATATCAGAGGAGTGCAATTGAATCGAAGATTCAAGGCGACCTGCTGATATTAGAATAATTAGATCAATTAGGTTAATTCTTAAAAGATTCTAGCGTTGTTTTCACGAGGTGTCAAGGACTACTTGTTTATAATAAAGACTAGTTTGATATATTAAACAGAGATTTTTTCGATCAGGATCTTGGTTTTTATATGTCTGTGGCCGCTGGTTCTGGTATAGCGGGATTTTGACTTGAATTTTACAACCCTTATTTTCTTGCCCTTAAAATCGCCGACAACTTTTGCACTAACTTTAGCATTTGGAACATAAGGCTTTCCCAAAACTAAACCTTTTGAATCACCAAAAAGCAATACCTCGCTTAATACAACGGATTCTTTAGGCACCTCAAGCTTTTCGACACTTATTAAATCACCCTCGGAAACCAAATATTGCTTCCCACCGGTTTTTACAACTGCAAACTTATCCATAAGCTGAAATTTTATCACTTGCTAAGGCAGGCATCAAGTTTGGCGTCTTTCAATTGAAAAAACAATACCCAGAACAAGCAACGTCGAAAGCAGGGAGGAACCGCCGTAGGAAACCAGGGGCAAGGTAATTCCGGTAACAGGCAAATAACCCATATTCATACTTATGTTAATAAGCATTTGTATACCCAGAAAAACCACGGCTCCCACAACTACCAATTGTGCAAAACGATTCTTTGTTTTGGCAAAACCCAAAATCCTGACAATTAAAATTGAATACAAAATAACCAAAAGCATTGAGCCGAAAAAGCCTAAGCTTTCGGCAATCGACGCAAAAATAAAATCGCTTTCCGCCTCCGGCAGAAATTTAAGCTGAGATTGCGTAGCCTGCCCTAAACCTTTACCCAGCAACTGGCCGGAGCCAATGGCGATTTTAGACTGGATTATTTGATAGCCTGTGCCTAGCCGGTCCTGGGCAGGGTTAATAAAGGTTTCGATTCTTGCCTTTTGGTAAGGCTCAAGAAACTGAAAAAATAAAAGAGCCGCAAAAACCGCAAGTGCCGAAATTACCAAAAAATGTTTAACCTTAAAACCCGCAACGAATGCAATACTTATCCAGATTGCCAAAATCGGCAAAGCGTTTCCGATATCCGGCTGAATAAGAATCAAAATTACAGGCGGCAAAACAATCAGAAAACTTAAAAATATATTTTTTGCAGCAGCTGCATTTTTTGACGAGAAAAAATTGGCAAGCGTCAGAATAACTGCAACTTTGGCAATTTCCGAAGGCTGAATCCTAAATACCCCCAGATCTATCCAGCGCACAGAACCGCGGACAGGTTCGGCAATCAGAAAAATCACAAAAAGCAAAACAAGGGACAGAATGTAAAGGGGTACTGCTAAATTTTTCCATAAATGCAGATGGAACACCGAGGCAAGATAAAAAACGGCAAGACCCACAACCCAGAAAATCAGCTGATTATAAAAAAGGGGACGGTTCAGGGAAAAAATAACCAAAATAGAGATCGCTCCAATTGCCAGAATAAAAAACAGTCCTTTAAAATCCAACCCTCTTTCCATTATCCGGCTCTTTTTATTGTAAGTTTTTCGCCTTTTACAAGTTCTTTGGAGAGTGTTTGTTTTTTTATCTCTGTTTCATATTCTTTAGGCCAGGCAGGCAAAGTAACCGTGACTTTTTCAGAAAGTTCGCATCCGGCTTCTTTTCTGGCCTGCTGAATTTGTCTGATAATTTCGCGCGCTTCCCCTTCCGCTTTTAGCGCGGGACTCAGCTTGGCGTCTAATCGAAGGGCTTTGGCATGAACAACTTCTTTCACATTTACTTCATCGGCAATAACAAGCTCCAAAGGCTCCGGCAGTTTTTGGCCGCCATACTCCAGTTTTTGAAGCGGCTGGCGGACCTTTATCCCGACTTCCTTTCTTTCGGCGTGGGCTTTTTCGACAATTTCCCTTGCTTTTTTCATTTCCTTTTCAAGGTTTATGTCAATAGACTTAGGATTTGCTTGAGGAAAGTCGGAAAGATGAACGGAATTTTCCCCTGCAAGGTTCATATACATTTCTTCGGCAACATAAGGCATAAACGGCGCTAATAATTTCGAAAGGTTGACCAGTATTGAATAAAGAGCAGGGAGAGCATCCTTTATCCTCTCCCTGCTTCTTCTGACGTACCAAGTAGAAAGATCGCCTATGACAAAATCTTCTATTGTCTGACTGGCTGTCTGGACATTGTAATCTGTCAGCGATTGCGTAACTTGAGCGATTGCAGAGTTAAGACGGGAAACAATCCACCTGTCAAGAACGTTCGTCGACTGATAACTTCCAATTTTTGAGTCGGGATTCCAGTCATTCAAATTGGCATAAGTTATAAAAAACGAATAAATGTTCCACAAAATTAAATAGAATCTTCTTCTGACATCATCAGCTTTGTGATATCCGAAAAGCAGATTGTTAACAGGATTCTGGCTTAAATACATCCAACGCATGACATCGACTCCGATTTTGTCGGCAGCCTCGTTGAATTCAATGGCATTGCCTTTGCTCTTGTGCATTTCCTCACCTTTTTCGTCCAAAAGTGTTGCAAATCCCAGAACCGTTTTGTAGGGGGGGGAATTTTTTATAACTGTCGACATGGCAATCATCGAGTAAAACCAGTTTTTAAACTGACCTGGAAATGATTCTGTTATAAAATCGGCAGGATACCAACTTGCAGGCATGGTTGAAATCGGTACAATGCCCGCATCCAGCCAGACATTGCCGACGTCCGGAATTCTTGATGTTATTTGACTGCATCTCGGGCATTTGATTTTAACCGCATCAATCTGGGGCCGATGCGGGCTCTTCCCCTCAAATTCGCCCCATCCCTCAACAGCTTCTTTTCCAAGTTTGTCCTTGGAACCAATGACCTCGAAATGTCCGCACTTTGCGCATTCCCAAATGGGCAGTGCCAACCCCCAATACCTTTTTTTGGAAATCAGCCAATCGTGCATATTTTTGAGCCAGTCCAATTCCCTTTCAAGGCCGAATTTCGGAATCCAATTAATTTTTTTGGCAACATCAACCATTTCCTCCCTCAGGGTCCGGCCTTTTTTATCATCCGGATCCTTCTTGTCCATGGCGATATACCATTCATTAACAACCCGCCAAACTAATTCCGTTTTGCAGCGCCAGCATGTAGGATAACGATGCTTGTAATTTTCTTCTTTGAAAAGTACGCCTTTTTCTTTTAGTCTTTCGATTACCAAATCGGGATTGTCCTTGGCATTCTTGCCTGTTAAATCGCCAAAGCCATCGATATAATTTGCAGACTCATCGATTGATTCGACAACCTGCAAATCTTCTTCCTTTGCCAAATGAAAGTCTTCCTGCCCTGCACCGGGGGCAATATGTACAAATCCGGTTCCTTCTTCTGCATTAACCAAATCTTTATCAGCCACGACTCGATGCTTAACTCCTTTAAGTGCCGGTAAATCATCAAAAATCCCCTCGTATTCGAGTCCGGCAAATTCAGATCCTTTAAAATCTTGAAGACAGCGCCAATTAGACAGATCATTTCCAAAAATGTCATCTCTGACATCTCTTTGCAGGCCTTCAATCACGTCGCTTCTGACAAAAATTATTTTTTCTCCAGATTTTGAATTTTCCCAAAGTCCGTAAGTAAAATCTGGATTGACGGCAATCGCCACATTTGAAGGCAAAGTCCACGGCGTGGTAGTCCAAACCAGAAGCTTGGCGTTTTGGAGTTTGGAGTTTTTAGTTTGGAGTTTGTATTTAACATAAACCGCTTTGTGGGTAATTTCCTGATATTCTTCTGTCAAAATCTCGTGCTGGGAAATAGCCGTACCGCATCGCGGGCACCAGGGCACGGAATCCCTTCCCTTATATAAATAGCCTTTTTGATTGCAAACCTTCAGAAAATTCCAGATTGCGTAGTTATTTTCG
>MFBF01000035.1:6538-6858 GCA_001774865.1 Candidatus Curtissbacteria bacterium RIFCSPHIGHO2_02_FULL_42_15 | reverse complement strand
ATTTTAAAAAGATTGGGTCTACCATAGTTTTGGTTGGCAACCTCGACTTTAAAAATCTTGGAGGATCAACGTATTTTGATATAACTGGTGGATCGGGAAAAGTACCAAAAGTTGATACAAAAAATCTAAAAAGTACTTTGCAAGCTATAACTTCCGGAATTCAGTCGGGTGGGATTTTGGCCTGTCACGACATTTCAGAAGGCGGCATGGCGGCGGCGCTTGCCGAAATGTGTTTCGGGGCAAACTTCGGTGCATCAGTTGACTTTTCTAAATTTACAACGAGCCTGCCCGCAATGCTTCGCAATTCGAAGCAGGCGGGG
>MFBF01000035.1:0-6468 GCA_001774865.1 Candidatus Curtissbacteria bacterium RIFCSPHIGHO2_02_FULL_42_15 | reverse complement strand
AAAAACTTTTTGCCAAAGTGCCATATTCAATCATTGGCAGAACGATAAAAACAAAGCAAATCCGCGTAAATCATGGATCAAAGAATCTGTGTGATCTGCCTCTTTCAATTTTGAAAGAGAAATGGCAGAAGCCTATGGAGGAAATATTTCATTGACAAATTCAATACACAATCCTAAAGTCGCCATTTTAATAACAGATGGAACGAATTGTGATGAAGAGCTTTTTTATGCCTTCCAAAAATACGGCGGTGACCCAAAATATGTCCATGTCAACGAGTTAAGAGACAAAAGCCAAAATCTCAAAAATTACCAAATATTGGCAATTCCCGGCGGTTTTGCCTACGGCGATGATGTAGCCTCCGGTAAAATTTTGGCGGTTGAGCTTATCTCCTTTCTCAAAGACCAGTTAAAAGACTATATAAATAAGGAAGGATTAGTGCTGGGAGTTTGTAACGGCTTTCAGGTATTGGTGCGGACAGGGCTTTTGCCGTTTGGCAATTTGGGGAAAATGGATGCAACTTTGGCGCAAAACGAAAGCGGTCATTTCGAATGCCGTTTTGTCAAAATAAAAATTGAAAAATCGCAAGCTAAATTTCTTGATCCATATGTTGGTAAGACTTTGGATATTGCCGTTAACCATGGTGAAGGCAGATTTTTTGCGAGAGCCCAAAACCTTGCAAAAATAGAGGGGCAAAA
Organism: Candidatus Curtissbacteria bacterium RIFCSPHIGHO2_02_FULL_42_15; assembly: GCA_001774865.1. GTDB lineage: Bacteria > Patescibacteriota > Microgenomatia > Curtissbacterales > GWA2-41-24 > MFBF01. The sequence continues at coordinate 5,772 of MFBF01000035.1, read as the reverse complement.
ACTGGTATTCTGCCGTTATGTTGATGAAAATGGCCAAAAAACCCAAAAATATCCGGATAACCCCAACGGCTCTCTCAAAGCGATTGCCGGAATTTGTGATCCTACAGGGAAAATCCTTGGCTTAATGCCCCATCCGGAAAAAATTGTCGACATCACCCAGCATCCTAACTGGAGACGCGGTAATGTCGAAGCCAAGGGAAGCTTTATATTTGAAGGCATGATAAAATTCGCCAAACAAAGGTGAAGAAAAACAAAATTTCCTACGCCCAGGTGGGCGACGATTATTACACTAAAGACCCAATTAAGAAGATGGCTCAACTTTATGCGCGCCAGACACAAATTAAGGAAAAAGCTGGGTTTTCCGAAATCACAGCAACCAGAGGCGAATCGGCGTTTGTCTGGCAGCAAGGTCAGACCTTGTTTGCCTCTGTTGTTGAAGGCCTCGGCACCAAAAATTTGGTTGCGGATGATATGCGAAAAATTACCGGTAAAACTTACTACGATGTCATTGGACATGACACTGTCGCCACAATCATCAATGATCTTGTGACGGTTGGCGCAAAACCGAGGGTTGTTCATGCATATTGGGCAATTGAAGACAATAACTGGCTTCAGGATAAAGAGCGGATGCAGGATTTTGTAAACGGCTGGCGTGATGCCTGCAAGTTATCAATGGCTACGTGGGGCGGTGGGGAAACGCCAACACTTAAAGGTATTGTCGAAAAAGATACGGTTGATTTAGGTGGTTCAGCAATCGGGATTATAAATCCGTCATCCAGATTAATCCTCGACAAAAACCTAAAAGCGGGGGATAGGATATTACTTCTTAAGTCAAATGGTATCAATTGTAATGGCTTGTCGCTTGCAAGGGCAGTTGCCCAAAAACTACCAAAAGGTTACGCGACTAAATTACCAAATGGCCAAATGTATGGCGAAGCGATTCTGACAAAAACCAATATCTATGCAAAACTTGTACAGGATCTTTTGGATGCCAAAATCAACATTCATTACATTTCCAATATTACCGGACATGGTCTTCGCAAAATCATGCGGGCTAGGGGAAACTTTACTTACGTTATCGAAAAAGTTTTTGAGCTGCAGGAAATTTTTGAATTTATCCAAAAACAAGCAGGTCTTTCGGACTACGAGATCTATGAAACGTTAAATATGGGGCAGGACTATGCTATTTTTCTGCCCAAAAAAGATATCAAAAAAGCACAGGGGATTATCAAGAAAAACGGTTTTGAAAGTCTTGACGCTGGATATTTAGAAAACGGCCCACGTCAGGTTGTGATCAAATCGAAAAAAATTAAATTCTCTTCCAAAACTTTGGACTTGAGATAACAAGCTTCATCAATTGACTGCATTTTGTTTTAGGGGCATAATGGTCTTTCCACTTTCGTATTTGCCATGAGTAAAAAATCAAAAAAAGCCGCAGTCAAAGTCAAAAACCTTGTCAAAAAATATGAGGATTTGGCAGCCGTTGATAATATTTCATTCGAAGTTTATGAGGGAGAAATTTTCGGAATACTTGGGCCAAACGGTGCCGGAAAAACTACCACCCTTGAGATTGCAGAAACTTTAAGGAAGCCGACATCCGGTCAAATAGAGGTTGACGGACTTGATATTTTAAAAAATACCTGGGAAGTAAAAAGCAGGATTGGCGTCCAGCTTCAGGCCGCCGGATTTTACCCGGACCTTACTTTGGTTGAGCTTTTAAAAATGTTTGCCAGTTTGTACCAGGTAGAAATTGATCCGATTGCCATTCTTAAAAAGTTTTCACTTGAGGATAAAAAGAAGTCCTACTTTCAAAAACTTTCAGGTGGCCAAAAACAGCGTTTTTCTCTGGCAACCACACTTATTAATAACCCAAAGATTGTTTTTCTTGATGAGCCGACAACTGGACTTGACCCCCAAGGCAGGACAAATCTTTGGCAGGAGATAAAAAATATTCATAAGATGGGCAAAACGGTAATTATTACGACCCATTATATGGAGGAAGCGGAAAAATTATGTGACCGTCTGGCTATTATGGATCACGGAAAAATAATAAAAATTGGCACGCCTCACGAGCTGATTGATGAGCTTTTAAAAACAGGCTTTAGAAGGGAGAAAGAGATTAAAAAGGCAACATTGGAGGATGTTTTTTTAAATTTAACAGGCAGACAGTTAAGAGAAGAGTAATATGAAAACAAAATCTCCAAACCAAATTGGGCCACTTTTGGCAATAGCTTACTATGGCCTTCGTGCTCAGCTTAGAAACCGGGCTACTGTTTTTTTCGGCTTCGTTTTTCCCTTAATGTTTATTTTTGCTTTTGGGTTTTTTGGCCCAAGCGGCGCAAGTATCTCAATAGGTATTCCTGAAAACGGCCAGTCAACTGCAATTTATAGCGATATTTCCAAAATCGAAGGTGTCAGTATTCAAAAAGGTACTCCTGCGGATCTTAAAAGAGAACTTTCGGCGGGAAAATTGACAGCGGTTTTAATAACCGAAAATGGTTCGGGTGACGTGAAGTTATTAATTTCACAGGCCAATCAGAATCAGGCGCAGGTTGCCCAAAGTATCGTTTCGGGTGTGATTGCCAAAGAAAACTTAAGTCTAGCCGGTATTAAAGATTTACCAATAAATTTATCTGTTGAAAAAGTCGCAGGAAGGGCATTTAAATTCATCGATTTTTTCCTGCCCGGCATGATCGGTTTTGCAATTTTGGCAACAGCCGTCAATAATACCGCATTTGGACTTATTTTTTTGAAAAAGACTTTAGTTCTGAAGCGAATTTTTGCAACTCCGACAAAGGGCTTGACGATTCTCGTAGGACAGGGAATGGCAAGAGTTATAGTTGCTCTTGCCCAGACATTGGTTATTGTCGCTGCAGGTGTTTGGGTTTTTGATTTTACCCTAATACACGGTTTATTTACCATTTTGTTGATCATTTTTCTTTCAATAATCGGCCTTTTGGCTTTTATGGGGTTTGGACTTTTTATAGCAGGAGTCGCAACAGATGAAAACTCCGTTGTTCCTCTAACAAACATAATAGTTTTCCCTCAATTTTTAGTGGCCGGGACTTTTTTCCCTATTGAAAATTTGCCGGCTGCTTTACAGCCTTTTGTAAAAATCTTGCCTTTGGCTTTTTTTAATGCGGCGATTAGAAAAATTACAACTGAGGGAGTTTCTATAGATCAGGTTTTCCCTCAGCTTTTGGGGCTTTTGGCATGGAGCATCGTTGCCTACATTGCCGCCGCCCGCACCTTCAAGTGGGAGTAAATGCCTATTTGTAAAAAAGCGCGAAAATGAAGCCCAATTTACCCCGTAGATATTTTTACTTCAAAGCCAAAAGTACATGTGCAAAGAACCCAAAAGAACTTGTCCCGAACACAGAGAAGCACTAAAATTTGACCAACAATAACCACAAAATAAGCTAAAATGAAACCATGGATTTGGAATGGAAAATTGATTATTACGAAACAACTACTGGTAAATATTCAGTCAAAGAATTTATTGATGGTTTGGATGCAAAAGCAAAGTCCAAAGTGGCTAATGCTTTAGATTTATTAGAAGAATTTGGAATCAAAGTAGGACCGCCCAAAGTAGAAAAAGTACTGGGTACCGGCCTTTGGGAATTAAGAATAGTGGGAAGAGATAATATAAGAATTTTTCATGTTGCAAAAACCAGTAAATCATTTCTGCTTCTGCATGCATTTTTTAAGAAAAAACAAAAAATAGACAAAAAAGAAATAAAGATTGCGCAAGATAGGTTAAAGGATTACAAATCCAGAAATATTTGATTCTTGCAAATATCACAATATTGTGATAAAGTTGCAGTATGGATTGGAAAACCCATAGAGCCCAATTATTAAAAGATCCCCAAGTAAGAAAAGCCCTAAAGGAATCGGAGCTTGAATATCAGATTGCCAGAGCAATCATTAAAGCAAGAATCGAAAAGGGATTAACTCAAGGGCAGTTAGCTGATAGGCTTAAAACAAAACAATCGGTAATTTCCAGGGTAGAGAATGCAAAGACAACGCCATCGCTTTCTTTGTTAAAAAAACTTGCAAGCGCCCTCGGTGTAAATTTATCCGTGCAGTTTAAGTAAGTTATATCAGCCCAGCTCCTTTTGTCTCGCTTGCACTTCCGAAATTTTAATGAAGGAGTGACTTTTTTGTAAAAAAGAGCGAAAATTAAGCCCGGTAAAGTGCTATAATAAGCTGAAATAAAAAGCCGCTATGACAAGTAAACTCGATTATGTAATTAAATTGACTTTCGACAAAGAGTACAATGGTTACGTTGCGGACGTTTTGAATTTATATGGTTGTATGAGTCAGGGGAAAACAAAAAAAGAAGCTTTGGCAAATGCGAAAAAAGCGATAAGAGCCTATATGGAAGCAACTACCAAAAAAGTAGAACCGCAAGCGGAACTTACAAAAACGTCGGTCGCTTCAAACTTTGCTTTGAATTAAAAAATAGGCAGATTTGCCAATATATCCGGGGAATCTGCGGTTAAAGCCTTCAAAAAATTTGGATATCTGCACTCGCATACTTCTGGAGATCACGCCATTTTGCAAAAGGAAGCTTCACCCACACTTTCAATACCTCTGCATAAAGAAGTCGCACCGAATCTTTTGAGAGCACAGATTAAAAGAGCCGGAATTTCTCAGGAGAAGTTTTTAAAAGAAGTCAAATAAGTTCAATTGCATCTTATCTCTCTCGACTTTTTTGTAAAAAAGAGCGAAAATTAAGCCCATAGAATTTGTTTAATTTAAGAAGAATCGCTAAAGTTTCAAGATTGTCTTCAAGAATTTAAACCCTTACCGTTTTCATTCAATCGCTCATTGTTATTTTTAATGAAATCAACAAGTAGTTCAATTTCGGCAGGTGAGATAAATGTTGACTGTATCCGCTTGGGTTTTATCTCTTTAGATTCTTTGATTAACATGTCACCGTTTCCAAGCAGTCGTTCCGCAATCGATTTACCCAGAATAGTTACGGATTCTTTGGCAGTCGACGTCCGGAAAGTAATAATAACCGGATTACCGGGTAATTGTTTTAAAGAGGATTCAGAAATAGCTTCCGCCGAGATAATTAAATGAATACCAACAAGATGCCCATCGCTAATAATTTTAGAGATAAAACCATAAGGTGATCTGTCTGTTTTGGATAAATCGGTAAGGTTATTAATAATTATAACTATGTTAGGTAGGTTTTGGTGTCCGGATAATTGATTATATGAGGCAATAGCTCTTATATTCACTTGCTTAAACAGTGTTTGACGTCTTTGGATTTCGTCAATAACCCATAATAAAACTGAGAAAAAAGGGTCTGAATCACCAGTAATTGGACTTAAAAGATAAGGAATGTTCTTAAAGCCGGATAATTGCCTATTAGGATCAAAAATTAACAACCTTACTTCGTTTGGAGTTGTCCGAACAAGAAGTGTTGAAATAATCATTCTTAAAAATGAATTTCTGCCTGAACCGGAATTACCCGTAACCAGAGTGTACATAACCTGTTGAAAATCAAATTTTATTATATTCCCGTTAATATCCAGTCCCAACCCGATTACTAACCTATTTTTATTCGGATACATCGATTCTAATGACAATATTGATTTTAAAGGTACGGGAATAAGATGATCATTGGCAATTTCTATTCCGACGAATACCTCGCCTTGCCCTTTTTTGCTAATTAGTGTCGAGTAACTTGGTATTCTGCTTATTCTTATTAGGTAACTGGAAATTTGAAGAGCTTTTGCAAGAGATTTCGTTTGTTCTTTA
>MFBF01000034.1:5712-7749 GCA_001774865.1 Candidatus Curtissbacteria bacterium RIFCSPHIGHO2_02_FULL_42_15 | reverse complement strand
AATCGAAGGCAATTTAGCCTTAACAGAAATCTTTATGATTCTTCCAATAACTTTGGCTATGCTGATTGCCCTCAAGCGCAATTTTGACCATTTTTCGCTTTTGATAGCCGGCGTTTTGTTTGCCGTCGCCTCTTTGTATAAACAGGTTGGCGCACTAGAAGCTGTTGCATTGGGTATTTTTCTTTTTTTCCAAAGTAAAAACATCCTTGATTTTATTAAAAAGGCAACCGTTTTATCTTTAGGCTTTGTTATTCCCTACGCAGCAACAATTGCCTATTTTGCCCCTAAAAATCTTGTCGCAGACTACATTTTTGCCGCCTATACATACTACCGAATTTATCTTGGAGAAAGCCCCAAGTATGCGCTTTTAATAAATATCCTCAAATTCCTGCCGATTGTAACCGCGATTGCCTATGGTATTTGGAAAAAATACTCGATAATTTACGCTTCGAGTGAGCGTAGCGAGTCGAGAAGTCATGACAAGTTAAGTTCTCGACAAGCTCGAACAACAAGCGGTGTTGGCGTCTTTCACCTCATTTTGCTTTGGACTGCTTTTTCTTTTCTGGGCAGTTATTTTTCCGGCAGAACCTACGGCCATTATTTGGTTCAGGCGACTCCGGCTCTTTCTGTGATATTGGCCTCGATTACATTGAAACCTCAGATTAACCGTATAAGAAGTATCTTCGCTTTGACTTTCTTTCTGCCTTTAATTTTCTTAACAAAGCTTTTATTTACCGACTTTCTCTCAGGCGGTCCTATAAACCAAATCAAGTATTTCCAAAATTTTGCCCAGTACTCCACTGGGGAAAAGGGTGTTGATGAATACAACAATTACTTTGACCGCAATGTAAATACAATCATGGCTCTTGCCGACTTTTTAAAGATAAATCAAGGCTATGGGGAAAGTGTCTACATTTGGGGAGACTATCCATGGCTTTATGCAATCTCCGATCTCAAAAATCCCTCAAGATATGTGACCTCTTTCCATGTTTTCGGTGTTCCTGAAGGACAAAGCGAGGTCATCGGAAACCTTGTCAAAAATCCGCCAAAATATATCATTAAATCCGAATCATCGATCGGCTATTTCCCGGATCTTGAGAAGTTTATTGCACAAGGCTATACTTCGGGTGGTTTTGTGGAGACTTCCGAAATTTTCGTCAAAAACCGCTAAATTCTAATGGCTTCTTTTGAATCAGATTCACGCGATCGATCTTCCGGCCTGTTTTCCGACAAAATCCTGTTTTTCATATTTCTTTTCTGCATGCTCTCTATACTTTTACAAAGTTTGCTGATTTTAACGGCTTTTGCAAAACTCCCCCCCGAAATCCCCCTTTTCTATTCAAAAACATGGGGGGGGCAAATGCTTGCTCCCAAACTCTACGTCTGGATTTTGCCTGCAATCACTCTTGGTATTTACCTTCTAAACATGCTCGTCTCAAGATTTTTACTTTTCAAGGACGAATTTTTAAAAAGGGCACTTTTTATCTCCGGCGCAATTGTAGCAATAGCCGCATTTTTGGATACCTCAAAAATAATATCTCTTTTAGTATGAGTCTATTTGCCTCTTTTTTGTTTGCCACTTTTCTTTCTGTAATATTGGTGCCGCCTATCATAATCCTGGCCAAAAAATTCGGGCTTGTTGATGACCCGAAAAAACATAAACATCCTGCGGTTATTCACACAAAATCGATTCCCCGTGCCGGAGGCGTACCGATATTTTTGGCTTTTTTGACAGCTGCGATTTTTGCAGTACCGCTTTCTCCAAAGCTGTTAGGCATATTTTTGGGCGGAGCCGTTCTGGTTGCAGTCGGCCTTGCCGATGACAAATACGATTTGCCTGCCTTTTGGAAATTTATAGCCCAGATTACGGCTGCCCTAATTGTCATATTTTCCGGTGTGGGAATTGCATTTATCACAAATCCCTTTAACTTAATCGGCGGCTTGGGAGTGTTCTCCGCCGAGGTCATAAGACTTGATTCTGCAAGAATTGCTTTTAATTTTTTTGGCGATCATTCAATTCTTGTCTGGGCGGATTTA
>MFBF01000034.1:0-5705 GCA_001774865.1 Candidatus Curtissbacteria bacterium RIFCSPHIGHO2_02_FULL_42_15 | reverse complement strand
TTTTCTGGATCGTCTGGGTTGTAAATATGATTAATTTTTCGGCCGGAGTCGATGGCCAGATGCCGGGGATCGCTTTAATTGCGTTCCTGGTTATTTTCATTGCCAGCCTGCGCTTTTTTTATGATGACCCCAATCAGCAATTATCAGCTGTAATTTCTTTGATTGCCGCCGGTGCAACTTTAGGATTTCTCTTCTACAATTTCAATCCTGCCAAAATTTTCCCCGGTGATTCCGCCTCCTATTTTTTGGGTTTTTTAATCGCTACCCTCGCCATAATATCCGGTGCAAAGGTAGGCACGGCTATTCTGGTAACCGCAGTTCCCTTAGTAGATGGAGTTTTTACTATAACCAGAAGAATAGTTTCCAAAAAATCTCCCTTCAAAGGCGACAGACTGCATCTTCATCACAGACTTTTGGAAATTGGTTTTTCCCAAAGACAGGTAGCCTTGTTTTATTGGTTGCTGTGTGCTATTTTGGGGGCTGTCGCATTAAGTTTAGACTCACAGGGCAAGCTTTTTGCAGGCCTTTTCCTAGCGACAGTTCTGATAGGAGGACTAACTTGGCTCAATTTGACTTTACCGAAAAAGGGCCAAAGATAATTTGGTTTCCTTTTTGGCTTTTTGTTTCCTCAAGACCCAGACAATGGCTTAAAAATTTGGCCCTATTTGGCCCCTTAATATTTGAGGGTGCCTTTTTCGTCCCGGAAAAACTTTATTTGATAATTCTAGGATTCATTATTTTCTCCGTCGTGACTTCGGCAATTTATATCATTAATGACGTTATTGATATTGAAAAAGACAGGGCACATCCGTACAAAAAAAGAAGGGCGATCGCGGCAGGCAAGATCCATCCTTTTTTGGCGCTTTTTGCCTCGATAATTTTTTTGGCGGTAGGGCTTTTTATCGCAAGTTCAATCTCGACTTTTTTCGGCATAGCCGCCGCCGCCTATACGCTTTTGCAGATCGCCTACTCACTGTTTTTAAGATCAATCATCCTTTTGGACGTAATGGCAATTGCCGGCGGATTTTTGTTAAGAATTTATGCAGGCGCCGTCTTAATTGACGCTCACGTTACAGTCTGGTTTATTTTAACCGTAGTTTCTCTGGCTTTATTTTTGGCAATCGGTAAACGCCGCTCAGAACGTACGCTGCTTCTGGCTCACAAGGAAAAAGGCCTGTTAACAAGAAAAATCCTCGCCCATTACCCGGATACCCTTTTAGATTCTTTAACCGTCATGTTTGCTACCGCGACCTGGCTTTCCTACACAATGTTCACCTTCTTGCAGCCTCCGCCTGTAGGCCCGCAGGTTTTGGTAATTTTTGGCGATTTTCTGCCAAGAACTCTTTTGGCCTCCAAGTGGCTGATGCTGACCGTACCCTTTGTCATTTATGGAGTCATGAGATACCTGTTTGTGATTTACGAAAAAAAGGAGGGCGAATCTCCGGAGAGGGTACTACTTTCTGACACGCCGCTTCTTACTTCGGTTGTTAGCTGGGGAGTTTTGGTCTTTCTGATTATTTACGCCGGAGAAATTTTGCCTAGCCGATTCACTCACCTTCTGCAGTAAGCTAAATCAATTAACATCTTTGAGCTTGTTGGGTTTTTCTTTTTTTGTTTTCTTTTTTGAACGACTCATCTCAAACTCCTCCCACTGAGTTTCTTGCTCGGATGAAAAGACCCCTGCCAACTTCACGTCAAAAGTTTTGAAGGTTTTTGTTTTTTTGTTCAGCGCAAAGCTGAGATTATAACAATCCTCCAAACTCAAATTTTCGGCTTTAAAAAGATCAAGAGCCTGCAGCAATAAATCTCTTTCATCTAAACTTACAAAATTCATCGTTAGTACTTTTTGTAGTATCTTGATAATCTCATCCTTGGTTTTTTGATAGTAAGATTTGAAAACCCAGTAAATCTCAAACACAACTATTGTCGAGGTTACCAAATCCAAATTTCCGCGTGCCGCATCCAAAAATAGTTTCTTTGCTTCTTCTGCTTGCTGGGGATCATCGTCAATTAAAAACCGCAGGAAGTAATTTGTATCGACAAAGACCATCTACTTTTTCTTATATTTATTTTGAAAATATCTGATCTTTGCATCTTCAACAACCCGATCTATGGCTTCACCTCTTAATCTATGCGGAATGCTGACCGACCCGGCAAGATCCTCGACTAGTTTTTCTGCAGGTGTGATCAACAGATGTCCGTTTTCTTCGGAAACTATGACCTTTTGACCAATTCTTAAGCCGGCTTTTTTAAAAACCGCCGACGGCAAAGTCAGCTGTTTCTTGCTGGTAATCGTAGCTATTTGAGCCATTTACAAGGAATTTTATCAATTGCAAGGCAGAATTGTCAAATGCAAGGAGAATAAAGGACAATTGGCTTCTAGCTCGTACGAAGTTTTGTTGCCCAAGATGGCAATTTACCGCCTTGAGAGTTAGGAACCATTGTATCTGTAAGAGCTTAACTATTTGGTGATTTTTCTGGCTTTCCAAGCGCATTAGATGGCTCACTTTCAGCTACTTCGATCCTCATTCCTAAATCTTCTCTTGAAACTCCTAATTGCTCATGCATGTATTGATAAATTGCTTCTCCTTGATCCCTAGAAAACTTCTCTACGATTTCATCTGGAGTTATATAGTCAGGAACTAGATACTCATCTTCGTTCATCCCAAAATAATTATTAGTATTACTATTGATTACTGAATCTACTGGAATTCTTACAACATAAACTTCATATTTGCTTTTTTCTTCTGGATCAGGCTGATTACCGGTTCCTGCAATCGCAGGTTCAAGGTTAGTTGTTGTTGAAACAAAAGAGGAACCCCCGATTTGACTTTGCCTGTAAGCTAATTCTTGAGCAATATTTTCTGTGCTTGGCTTTGATGTTTTAAGATAAGCATCCTTGCCATAAAGGGCATACCCAACCTCATCAGATGATTGGAGATCATGAGTAAGTTGCTCAGTTGTCTTTTTGCCATATCCATATGGACGGGTATAAAATCCTTTGTGTTCTAAACTGGGATAGTCCCCCCGTAATAAGTAAACATAACCATCCCTTACAAATTTAGGATTTAAACTTACCGTCCAGGTATCAAATTGAAGATCAGGAATTCTTGTACGCGAGGGATAACCATGTTCTTGCAAAAGAGCCCTTGGATCAGTATCCGAAGTGGCTTCTGCCTTCCGGTCAAATAATGTAACTAGTTCAGGAACTTTTTGAACTTCTTCCCAAGCCGACCATACATCATCTATCCTCGCCTTTCTAGCTTCTAAGCTTTCTTCTGGCTTAGTAGCTACTGCATCAACTCCTTTCGTGGCTATATCTTCTAAGACTTGATCCTCGTCACCATCTTGCTTGATTCGATCAACAATCTGTCTCTCTGCCCTTCCAATCTCTTTTGGCTTTTCTGGAACGAAAGGTGGGTTAGCTTTCTCCGGTGATTTTTGTGCAACCGGTCTTGGCTCAAGATTTTCAGGAGATAGATCAGACATATATCGCTAATTTTTTTATGTTCTTTTTAAATCTATTGCTTTTTTAAGAAGAACATTGGCTTCATTGACTTTCTTATCTTTTATGAGTTTATTTACATGAGAAGTGACAATTTGCCTGATTTTATCCTCATGTTCGTTAGCAACAGGAAGCACAACAGCTACAAGTTCTTGAAAATGATCATCAAAGCTTTGAACAGCCTTGTAGATTTCGTCAATCGTCATATAGGGGTGGAGCGACTCTAGGATAAATTTTGCGATTTCGCGGGCACGTTGAGCATCTAATTCTCCCGCTATTAAACGCTGTTCCATGATTTTCAAAATTTCCTTTTCGATTTTTTTCCGGTATTGTTCTGTGTTCATACGCAAAGCTTCACTCTGCCTGAATTCTAAACTCAACTGTTTGGTTTTCGGATTCCGATCTTGCATCGGAAAAGAGGCTGAGTGGAACTGACGCTTGTGAAGGAACCGTAACTTTGGTTGATTGGTCGTCGGGATTTTCTCCGAAAAAGGGTTGAGCGTCGCCCGAAATTCTCCCGATACTGTAAGTTTGGGTTGTTTCTGTTGGGTTATTCACTATCAAAACTCCAATATATGCCTGTGACGGACCTTGTTTAGCAAATGAAATCGAATATGTATTCTCCTTTTGGACTAGGCTCAGATTGGGAAATCTTTCGATTTGGGATACAATCAAATATTTAGACTCGCTTTTGACTCCCGCAACTTTAGCCATGTTTTTGGCAATTAAGAGCGGTCCGACGATTAAGGCGACAAGAAGTAGCACGGATGAAATATTGACAAACATCATCAAAGCAAACTTATGCATTTCAATAATTTCTAATTATTCTAATTGGTCTAATTTCTAATGAATTCTCAAAACCCCAATAAGCCAAACTACTTTGTGATTTTTTTAATTGGTGCTTATTTAGGTCAATTAGAGTAATTAGGTTAATTAGGTCAATTTTTATTGGCTCCTGCTAAGCTCAATCTCCTTCTCTATATCAAGAGCAAAAACCCATGAGAGATTGGCGGAAATCAAAAAAGCCGCTATTGTGATTTGCGGATAGGTAATCTTGGCAATTGAAGAAAGTGTCAAAAAACCGAAAGTCAACCACAGGAATATTAGCCAGATTGTCGCCTGATGGTATAAATGGTAGCTTGATTGAACCAGTCTTTCCATATTTAAGGAAATTAGCCTTGCGTGCAACTTAGGATGAATGTGGCTTTCGTGCAGGAAATGCGCCTTCAAAATCACGACAATTGCTCCTGCCGCAACTGCCGCAAACATCGCCAGATTCGAATAATTTTCAGCTGTAATATAGCCTTGCAGGGTTGCGAAACGAAACGATGGTAAAAGCCCGAAAATGCTGCGGTATTCAAGAGTGAATTGCAAATTTAAAAACACAACAGTGGCAAAAATCCCAATCCCTTTTGCCAGAATTAAAAAAACAGCAGGCAAAATCGCCTCATCTATTAACTTAACTAAAGACTTTGAAATCATAATTTAAGTGTAGCAGATGATCGGCGAGTCGGAATACTCGGCGAGTCAGCATGTCGGATGATCCGGTTAGTCTGAATTTCCGATAATCTGATTCTCTGAAACACCGATTTTCTGATCTTCTGAGTTTTCTGAATTTAAAGCAGTTTTTTGGCGTACTGCGCGGAAATCCAGCCGATCTTGCCATCGAATTTAATCGAATACCAGCCCTGCACTTCCTGAAGGAGTTCTGCCTGCTTGCCGGTTTCTATTGTGCCGATTTCCAAAGACTCCAAGAAAGGTTCTTGGCGCACCCTGACAAACCCTAAAGGCGTTCTTAGTATTTCTACACTTTTGGCCTGTGGCTGACTCTCAGAAGACGCGGTTTTCCCTTTGGCAAATTCTGAGGCTAACGTAACATTTGCTGTAAGCTGATACTTATTCGAGCTTTTAATGGTAAATTCTCTTTGGATATAGCCTGTTTTATTTAGTGAAACCTGGTGGTCTCCCTCTTTAACGTCTTCTACTATTAAGGGCGTCTCGCCTGCAATTTTTCCATCTATTGAGACTTGCGCCTTGTCAGGATACGATGAGATAAAAACGCCCTTCCCCTGCTTATTCAAGGCAAGGGTTTCCCCTGATTGTCCCAGGAAATTTGCCGAGAGCTCGCGGTTGATGGCTGTCAGTGCGCCTTGGGTAAGAACGATCTTTTCGGTGTAACTTGCCTCGGAAACGGAAATTT
>MFBF01000033.1:6757-18121 GCA_001774865.1 Candidatus Curtissbacteria bacterium RIFCSPHIGHO2_02_FULL_42_15 | reverse complement strand
GGCAGGACGATTGCGGTTTTGGGTTCGGGGGTTGACACAATTTATCCGCCGGAGAATAAAAAACTGGCAGAGGATATTGTCAAAAACGGCGCTTTGGTTTCCGAATTTCCGTTGGGGTTTCCGTCTGTGCCGTCAAACTTTCCCGCGCGCAACAGAATCATTTCCGGTTTGTCGCTTGGAGTTTTGGTTACAGAAGCGGCCGAGGATTCCGGTTCTTTAATTACCGCGGGCCAGGCGGCAGAGCAGGGCAGGGAAGTTTTTGCAGTACCCGGGCCGATTTTTGGCAAGATGAGTCGCGGCACCAACAATTTAATTAAAGAAGGCGTGCATCCGGCAACGGAAGCTGGCGATATTTTGCAGATTTTGGAAATTGAGCGCCGGAAAGTCAAAGTCAAAGTCGAAAGTCAAAAGAAACCACAAGACAAAGATCAGGCAAAGATCTTTTCGATTTTAGACGGCGGTTCAAAACATATTGATGTAATTGCGCGCGAAAGCGGTCTTTCTATAAACAAAGTTTCCTCAACGCTTTCTTTAATGGAGTTATCCGGTTTTATCAAAAACTACGGTTCGGGGATTTGGGGGATCTGAGATTTGTATATTAGCTTATCTAATTCTTCTCTTGAGCAAATGACAACAGAGATCATAGTTGATTCCCAAAGTTTCACTTAACTCGGCAGGACTTCCTGGGAAATTTCTAATAAAAGTATTGCGCAAAATTCGCGGATTAATATCTGGACGGCCGACAGTCTTTCCTAATTCTCGTACAATAAACCAGAAGCCTTGACGAGTTAATTTTTCACCAGAGTGATTGTATTTCCCGGTAAGAAATAACGGACCAGTTTTTTGGTTTTCCGCAAATTCCCTTATAATTTCAGCAGATTCGCCGTCCAGATAATTTACTCGGCTTTTACCATTTTTGCTTATAAATTGTATCGATACTTGATGGTCTGAGTGATGAATATCGTCAACATTTAAGTCTAAAATTTCAGATGTTTTAGCACCTGTTTGTATGGCTATAGTAACTAAAGCTAAGTTTCTGAGATTGCCGCGGGCTTTTTCAACCAAACCCGCCGCTTCCTTATCACTTAGATAGTTAGGGGTGATTGCTTTTTCCCACCTAGGGGTCTTAGGGAGCTGATCTACTAACGACGGATCAGCAATGTGTTCTGCTTCTGCCCAACGAAGGAGAGTTTTTATTGAGTTTAGCCGTCTTGCGATGGTGGCTGGACTTTTTTGGAGACTCGCTAAATAGTCAGCAACAATTTGCGGGGTAATTTGATTTAGGGATTCAGCACCAATTCCAGCCATCGATCTTTGAAAACATCTCAAGTCACCCTGATAAAACGAACGTGTGCTTTCATTTAAACTTAGGAATTTTTCAGAATTATAGAATGCATTAAGAGTATCCCTAAGCGGAAGGAATTCAGATTTTTCTGCCGAAACAACTTCAGGACCCATAGCGAGCGTATTTTAGAAAGAGTTTCTAGTTATGTCAAGCTTAATTGTTTTGTTGTTTGGGCAAAATTACGGCTTGGGGATTTGGATGATTCAATCTTTTTTTATATTAATTTTGCGATTTTTAGGAAGTTAGTAAAAATTTGGTTTGCGGTTCTTTCGTATTCTTCCTTAATTTCGTCAAAATCCGCGCGGACTTTTTTGGCATCCAGCCTTTTTAATTCCGGATCCTCAGAAAGCCAGATATCGAGCATTCTTTCGGTCAACTCAAAGTGTCCCTGCAATCCATAGGCTCTGTCCGCAACTTTGACGATTTGGTTTTGGCAATATTTGCCTTTGCCCAAAACCTGCATTTTTTTGGTTAAGGTCACGGTTTCACCATGCAGATGAAAGACTCTTATTTTCTTGCCAAGTTTATATAGAAGGGGATCTTTTTGGCTGTTTTTTAAAAGCTCAACTTCAAAAAGATTCCCTTCTGGATCCCTAAAGCCAACTTCTTTAGTTCGGCTTTTTATTACTTTTCCACCGGCGGCTTTTACCAAAAGCTGTAAGCCCAAACATATCCCCAGGAAAGATTTTTTTGCTGCAATCCAATTTTTAATAAACTTAATTTCGTTTTTGATTTTTGGGGTTTTGTCGTTGGCACTGTCCGGCCCGCCAAGGACAATCAATGTGCCGTAATTTTTAGAATCGGGCGCACGTTCATCCGTAGAAAGATCAACTACGTCATAATAAATCAGATTTTCCTGAAGAATTTTTTCGATTAATCCCGGCCCCTCGCGCGTTATATTTTTAATAATTAATACTGTTTTGTTCATGAGATTAAAGTCGCCTTTTTGTGTCCAAGTTTTTTCCTTATAAACTTCCTAGGCCTGAAAGGCCTCGGTATTCTACTTCAAGTTTACATGAGCGAGCAGATAGTTATGCCTCGGAAGTATGTATTCGCTTTCGCATTCATCCCCGATTTAATCGGGGTGTTCTGCGAGCGAATATAAACCGGTCGGATGCTAAAGTAATTCTAGGATTGCCTAATCTATATAATAGATTTTCTATATCCTGCCAAAAATCTTTAGCGGCTTCTGATCTTGCTATTTTATCGATTGCAATTTTATATCCGTTTCTAAATTTAAGACTTAAAACAATCTTTGCAACAGTGCCTTGGGATACTTTTATTAGATCCTTAATAGTTTCATAATCATAATTTCTCGAAAGTAGAGAAGCAATCGCAAGACGTTTTGCAATCATTATTTTTTCTGTTGGAGATAAAATGTCATTTAAAAATAATTGAATATCACCTTTATATGATAGCTGTGAGAATGCTTGCCAAAGAGTCTCGTACATCTTTGATTCAATTTTATTGTTAATTTTTCTTTTGGA
The DNA here is from genome assembly GCA_001774865.1 of Candidatus Curtissbacteria bacterium RIFCSPHIGHO2_02_FULL_42_15. Lineage (GTDB taxonomy): Bacteria > Patescibacteriota > Microgenomatia > Curtissbacterales > GWA2-41-24 > MFBF01. The sequence continues at coordinate 15,289 of MFBF01000033.1, read as the reverse complement.
AACTTGTGCCATTAGAATCTAATGATTCGAATTATCAAATCTAACTTGTTAATTGTCAATAGAATATCTATTTTTAGGTTCGGTTTACTAAATTGCTATTGACACGAGCCCTAAAAATGTAGAGAGTAAGGAATAGTGAAAAACTTAGTCATTGTTGAATCACCTACGAAAGCTAAAACTTTATCGAAGTTTCTCGGTTCAGGTTATCAGATTATTGCTTCCATGGGGCATGTGCGGGATTTGCCAAGGGGCGAGTTTGGCGTCGACGTTAAGAATGATTTTGTGCCAAAGTATGTAATTCCCAAAGAAAAAATCAAAATGGTCAACGGGCTTGCCAAGCAGGCGGCCGAAGCGGAAAAATTATGGCTGGCAACAGACCCTGATAGAGAAGGAGAGGCAATTGCCTGGAACTTACTGCAGGTGATACGCGACAAAGGCAAAGTTAAAAGCCCCGACTATAAACGCGTTGTTTTCCACGAAATTACCGAAAGTGCGGTCAAAGAATCTTTTGACCACCCCAGAGAAATTGACGGGGATCTGGTCGAGGCCCAGCAGGCTCGTAGGGTTCTGGACAGGTTAGTCGGCTATAAACTTTCACCGCTTCTATGGAAGAAAGTTAAGAGCAGGCTTTCGGCAGGCAGGGTCCAGTCGGTTGCCTTAAAGCTTATAGTTGACCGCGAGCGGGAGATTGAGGCTTTTAAGAGTGAAGAATACTGGCTGATTGATTTAATTTTAGAGAGCCAGAGAGTAAAAGGGCCAGAGAGTAAGAGTCAGGAATTTACGGCAGCGCTTTCCAAAATCGAGGGCAAAAAAGCGGAAATTAAAAACCAAAAACAGGCAGACGAGATATCGCATGATTTGGAAAAAGCCAAATTTTCGGTTTTGGAGGTCAAAACAAAAGATGTCAAAAAATACCCCAATCCGCCTTTTACAACATCCACCCTGCAGCAGACTGCGGCTACTCGTCATGGATTCACAGCAAAAAGAACCATGCGTATCGCCCAAAACCTTTACGAGGAAGGGTTGATTACCTACATGCGTACGGACTCGGTAAACCTTGCTCAATCCGCGGTTTCTAGCGTGCGCAAACTCATTGAAAAAGAATTCGGGGGAAAGTATTTGCCGCAGGTTCCCAGAAAATACAAAGCCAGGTCTAGACTGGCGCAGGAAGCCCACGAGGCAATACGGCCAACTAATATACAAGTAACAAGTAACAAGTTACAAGTAACAAGTAATGATGAAAAGAAACTCTATGATTTGATTTGGAAAAGAACGGTGGTTTGCCAGATGGCAGAGGCAATTGTTGCGGAAACAAGCCTTTTGGTTTTGGGCCAGGGCAAAAAGAAATACATTGCCAAAGCTTCCGGCCAAAAAGTTAAATTTGCAGGCTGGTATAGGGTTTATGACAAAATGCCGATCAAGGAGCAGACCCTGCCGGATCTAGCTAAAAACGATCCTTTGGATCTGAAAAACCTTGAAAAAATTCAAAAGTTTACCGAACCGCCCCCGCGCTTTACCGAAGCGACTTTAATCCGCGAGCTTGAGAAAAATGATATCGGCAGGCCTTCGACATATGCGCCGATTATCTCAACCCTGTATGAGCGAACATATATTGAAAGGCAGGAGGGTGCAAAAATTGTCCCGACGCCCGTGGGCAAAACTACCGTTGATTTTTTGGTTGCCAACTTTCCGGAAGTTGTTGACGTTACCTTTACCGCACAAATGGAAAATAATCTGGATCTGATTGCCCAGGGGCAAAAAACTCTGCCTGCGTCTTTGGAAAATTTCTGGGAGCCGTTTGAAAAACAGGTCGAAAAAGTAGCAGAAGAGGCGGAAAAAATGAAAATCGAAGTTGAGGAAACCGACCAAAAATGCGAAAAATGCGGCAAAATGATGGTTATTAGGTACGGCCGGTTCGGCAAGTTTTTGGCTTGTTCCGGCTTTCCGGATTGCAAAAATACCAAGCCGTTAGTGGAGGAGACAGGTTTGACTTGTCCTGAAGATGGTGGCAATATAGTCATGCGAAAGACCAGGAAGGGCAAAACTTTTTGGGGATGTTCCAACTGGCCGGAATGTAAATACGCGTCATGGACAAAGCCGAAAGGCTCACCGGCCCCTGCCTAAATTTATCCTCGCCCAAAATCCGACCAATGCCGAAAAAAACTTTAGCAAAAAAAGCAAATGAGAGGGTGCTTGTTGTGCCACGCAGCAAAATTTTTGCTCACGGAACGTGGCACGGCATAAGAAGCGAAAGCTGCGCAAAATATCTGAAGCTTATCTTGGCAAATCACAAGTTTTTGCCCCGGGGAAAAGTAGAGAATGATCCTTCGTGGCAGCAGATAATTCCGTATTTAATTTTGGAAGTTGGCGGCAAAATTTTTTTAATGAAGCGGAAAGGGGATCATACCGAATCCCGCCTTTCCAGTATGTATTCAATCGGCGTTGGGGGTCATATTAATAAGAGAGATATAAAAGGTTTAGGCAGACTTTCGTCTACAGCGCAGGTATTTGTTTTAGCGAAGCGGGAATTTGAAGAGGAGGTAGACTACAAAGGTGCTTATCAAACAAAATTCTTGGGGCTTTTGAACGATGATTCAAACGAAGTCGGGATGGTACATTTCGGTTTGATTGTCCACCTTTCGGGCGGCACTAAAGACGCAAAAGTTAAAGATGAGCATAAATCGGGAGAGTTTGTAAGTTTTTCGGACCTTGCCAAATATAAAAGTAAAATGGAGACTTGGAGCAGAATTGTGTATGATTTCTTAGAAAAAGAAAAGAGGTCTATGGCAAAAAAAGAAGAAACTGATAAGAAACCGGAAGTTGCCGGCATATTGCCCGATTGGGTAATTGCGGATTATATTCAGAAGGGAATTATTCAAATTTCGCCGCTTTCCAAAAACTGGAAATCGCAGATCGACCAGGTTTCCGTTGATTTTCATCTTGGAATCCACATAAAACTTTTCAGGGCAGGAGCCTACCGGTTTATTGATACCAAACGCGGTTTGCCTGAAGATGCCATGGAGGAAGTAAATTTAACAGAAGGAGACCCTTTTATTCTGGAGCCGGGTGCTTTTGCAATAACCTCAACGCGCGAGACCTTAAAGCTCCCTAACAATATCGTCGGCAGATTAGAAGGCAAAAGCTCTTTGGCAAGACTGGGGATTTTAGTCCATTCAACGGCCGCGCGTTTTGACCCAGGCTGGAATGGCGCACCTGTTCTGGAACTTGGAAACTTAGGCCCAAAGCCTGCGATTTTATATTCGGGCATGCCGATTTGCGCATTTACTTTCGAAAGACTGGCAGCCCCGGTCAAAATGTTATACGAGGGAAGCCGGTCGGACAGATATTCAGGTTCAAAAATTGCCGTTGCTTCCAAGATTCACCGCTCCTTCAAAAGGGCTGGAGTGGCAAAAAGAGGTCGGCCGCGCAAATCATGAAAGGGGAATTTATCGTTTTTGAAGGGGCAGACGGCACAGGCAAAACCACTCAGGCGAAACTCCTTTTTGACTATTTAAAGAAAAAGAAGAAAAATGCGGTTTTTTTCTCTTTTCCAAATTACAAATCGGCTTGGGGCAAGATAGTCCGAAGATATTTGGACGGCGAATTTGGAGATGTTAACCAGGTTAGTCCTTATCTTGCGTCGATACTTTATGCGGGTGACAGGCTTTTGGAATCCGCAAAAACAGGAAGTGGTTGGGGATGGGGAAGCTGGTTGTTTGCGACAGATACATGGCTTCGAATATCGCCCATCAGGCAGCAAAGATTAAAGATAAAAAATTAAAAATAAAATATATAAAATGGTTAGAGGATTTGGAGTATGGGGAAAATAAAATTCCAAGGCCGGATTTTTCGATTCTTTTGACAATTCCTCAAGAGATTGCCCAGAAGTTTATGCGAATGAGAGCTCTTGATATTCACGAAAAAAACGTGTCTTACCAAAAAAGAGTTGCCAAGGCATTCTGGGATTATGCACAGAAAAATAAAAACTGGACCATTATGTCAAACACGAGAGGCGCAAAATTAAAAAAGATTGACGAGGTACACAAAGAAGTTATCGAAGTCCTGAGAAAAGCGAGAGTTATCTAGGCAACCCAAAACGAGGTTTTTCCTCGTCCTGATGATGATAGATCAGCAAAAATCTCCTGAAAAATTCACAAAAGAAGAAGCGTATTTTATTTTACCGTTTTTTACAAACTTGGACAAAAATGTTTTTGCGGCCAAGTACCTGCCAAGCGAAGTTTTGGGTGCATTGGCATCTCGATACTCTAGATCGACCAAAGGGGTTAGACGGCTTTTTTTTGACGAATACATAAAACCCATTTTGGAGCCGAATCTGGAAGGTGCGAAGAAAGCTGAAATTCGCCAGGCCGAAGTGATGAAAAAGGAGCTTGTGACATTTGTGGAATATCTGCACAAGCACGGCGGCTGGGAAAAGGTTGTCAACAGCAGGCGGGCACGCAACTTTTTTGAAAAATGGCTGGCCGCATACGGCGACGACTCTATTGCCCAGATGGCCGGCGCCCACATCTTTTTTGAAAATATCTCAAACGTGGCAACCAAAATTCTGGAAGATTTCAGAATAGGCTTTGCGCCTCTGGAAAAATCGACCCGTTATGTTTTATTCGACCAAAAGCAAGCGGGCCGTTATTTGTATTTTTCGGAACCGGATTTGCTAAAGTCCAAATTTAAGGCTGATTACATTAAACATTTAAACATGCTTTTTGGAAGATATAGTCAGTCAATTGAGCCTTTGACTAAATATCTAAAAAAACTTTTTCCACAGGAAAAAGACCAGTCGGATAGGGCTTACGTGGAAACCATTAAAGCCAAAGCATGCGATGTTTTGCGGGCATATCTGCCGGCTGCCACAATTACCAATGTCGGGTTTTTCGGGGTGGGGCAGTCCTTGGAATATGTGATTACCAAATGTTATGCGCATCCTTTGGCGGAAATTAGAATGCTGGCAAAAAGCGCACAGACGGAGCTTAAAAAAGTAATTCCGTCTTTGGTCGGCAGGGCAACATCTGCCAGGGGCCGAATTTATCAAAGATTTGTTGCTTCAACAGAAAGACAGCTTGAGGAAATGACACAAACCTACCTCGGCTATTCTTCGAGTGAATCCGGAGGACGAATCGAGAAGTTTTCATCTATTACTTCTCGACTGCTCTCGAACAATAATAGAAGAAGGGTTGAGCTGGTGGAGTGGGATGTTGATGCGGAAGACAGGATTGTTGCCTCGCTTCTTTATAAATATTCAACTTTGCCGTATGAGGATATAAAAAGAAAAGTTTCGGCGCTTCCTTCTGCCAAAAAACTGGAAATTATCAAAAAGGCCGTATCCAAACGTAAAGTACGCCAGCACAGGCTGGTTCGGGCTTTTGAAAATACCTATTACAAGTTCGATATTGTTACAAACTTCGGGGCATACCGCGACCTTCAACGTCACCGGATGATGACTCAGGAAAGACAAAGGCTGACAACAGAGCTTGGGTTTGATGTGCCTGCGGATCTTCTGGCCGCAAAACTTGAAAAGCCGTATCTGGATGCAGCAGGCAAAATCGATAAACTGTACCGGCAAATTAAAAGGCGCTATCCCGACCAGGCGCAATATGTGGTGATGATGGGGAACCGTATCCGCTGGTATCAATTCCAGAATTTGCGGGAGTTGACGTGGGAGGCGGAACTGCGCACAGGTAGGCAGGGTCATCCGGATTACAGAATTATTGAGCATCAAAAAGTCGAGGCAGTCAAAAAAGTCCATCCGGTTTTAGTAAAAGCGCTTAAATTTGTGGACTATGGGGTGTATAATTTAGCACGTAGGGAAAGTGAGAAAAGGATTGATAAAAAACTTGGACTAATAAGTTCAAAAAAAAAGGCGGTGATCAATCATGGGTTTTCTTGAGCGAGTTATACACAGAGAGATTAGCACAAATCAAGGAGATGTGGATGGTTTCCAACCAACACCGCAGGAAAGGACGATTCTCGAATTTTATTTACCGGAAGGTAGAGGTGGGTATAAAGGTTTTTGCCAAGCATTAGAATGGGCCCGTCTTTCCCAAGAGAGAGAACGGTCGTTGCTTGATCTTTATCATAAGGAAAAACCGAAAGCTATGCGGTCAGATATTAATAATCAATTTAAGGCTTGATTTGGGTTTTTAAAAATAGTAAGATTTTTACAAATTTAAATTGGTACCATCAGAGGGCCGATTTTTTTGTTGGGCAAATGCAAGAAAAAGATTTACGCAGACTTGCAGAACAGTTTTTCAGATTGCCACAAGGCTCGTTAAAGGCTGATTCATCGGGGATAAAATTCGGGGAAGATGATCTCGTAGGCGGCCAAATTACAGGTGTGCCGAAAGACCCTTTCGAAGCAGCCGACATTCATGAATGTGATCGTAGACTTGATGAGCTTCGTGGTGAAAGAGAAATATTTTAATTGATTTCTGTTTCCTTCTTGTGCTATATTCCAACAATCACACACGCTCAAGCAAAACTCCTCGTCCTCTCACCAAAATGGTGAGGGATGAATTTGGGCGGAGGACCCCGCACCAGCGGGGATGAAAGGAGGAATTTATTTTCCAATGAAGGAACGTCAAGTCAATGTTCGTAGAAATATTTGGAATGAGGGAAAATTACGCAGTTTTCTTGAGGGAACTCTTGCATCATTGCTTGCGCACTTTGGCCCAAACACTTTAGAAGAAAGGGAAGAAACTGTATCTAATTTTTCAAAAGCTTGTGATTTTTCAAAGACCAGAAATGAGGTCGCAGTGACTTTTTCTGGTAATCGATTTTTCTTCTTGGATTTATTGGAGGATGAGCTCCATTCCGATGAATTTAATCGAGTAGTCGGCCCCAGCGGAAAACGGGCACAGCTAGAAAACGCCCCGATCGTCGGATTAGAAATTCATCGGCAGGATCACACTGAAATTGCCCAAGATGTCAAGCATTTTTTTTCAGAAAATGCGCATCGAGAGTTTAAGGGTGTCTGTTTGGAAAATCACGAGACTCATTCCGTAGTTTGGGCAATTGTAGACCAGAAACGGTTTAGGGACAGAACAGAAAAATTACGCGTGCCTGTTCTTTCAACGCGAGTATGGGTTGCAAATAGAATGGCGGTATTCGGCGAGGTGCTTGGAGGTAATCAATGAACATTCCATCAATGCAGGATTTATTGGAAGCGGGTGTCCATTTCGGGCATCAGGTTCGCAGGTGGAACCCCAAAATGCGCCAGTACATTTTTACGGCCAGGGAAGGCGTTCATGTCATTGATCTTGCGCAAACCGTTGAAAAACTTCAAGAGGCCTGCGATTTTGTCAAAAAAATCGGTGAGGCAGGTGGCACTATAATTTTTCTGGCATCCAAGAAGCAGGCAAGAGCGATTGTCGAGGAAGAGGCCAAACGTGTGGGTGCAAAGTATGTTACCGAAAGATGGATCGGCGGGCTTTTGACCAACTGGGAGCAAACCAGCAAAAACATTAAAAAATTAACAGATTTAAAAACAAAAAGAGAAGAGGGTGAATTTAAAGACAGGACAAAAAAAGAACAGCTGTTGATAGACCGCGAAATTGCCAAACTCGAGCGGTTTTACGGCGGCGTAGTGGGCATTGAAAAACTTCCTGATGCTTTGTTTGTTGTAGATGTGCGGCGCGAGGAAAATGCCTGCCGGGAGGCTGTCAAAAAAGAGGTACCTGTTGTTGCAATTTGCGACACAAATGCCAATACTTCTTTTGTTTCCTATCCGATTCCCGGAAACGACGATGCCATTAAGGCAATCGAGATTGTCACCAAAACCATAGCCGACGCATACTTGGAGGGCAGGGAAAAGTATGCAAAGAAAACCCCGCAGGAAAAGATAGCAACCGGTGAAGATAAATCGGAGAGTGCAAGTAAATTAGAATCATGAAGATATCAATTGAAGACGTTAAAAAACTTCGAATAAAAACTGGCGCCGGCATTGCCGGTTGCCGAAAAGCATTAGAGGAAGCTAACGGTGATTTTAAAAAGGCAGAAGGGCTTTTGAAAAGCCGGGGTGCAGAAATCGCCTCCAAAAAGAAAGACCGCGCAACCGGCCAGGGGCTGGTTGAAACTTACATCCACGGGGGTGGTAAAGTCGGTACGATGGTTGAAGTAAACTGCGAAACCGATTTTGTTGCAAAAACCGATGAATTTAAAAATCTGGCCCATGAAGTGGCCATGCAGATTGCGGCCATGGATCCTGCCGATGTTGAGGAACTTTCAAAACAGGAATACATCCGCGATTCTTCAAAAACAATCGATGATTTAATAAAGGAAATAATTGCCAAAGTTGGGGAAAATATTGTAATTAGAAGATTTATAAGATTTGAACTTGGAGGTCAATGATTAATGAAAGAACATAGAAGAGAGTTTATACCCAATCGAATTCAAAGAAGAGTCGATCTTCATGGTTATGGTGGGAATATTAGAAGACTTGTCGAATCACACGTGCCGGTGTCGGAAACGGATATAGCCGGAAGGCGAAGGAAAATTTTAGAACGCCAGACTTTTAGATTA
>MFBF01000033.1:5599-6707 GCA_001774865.1 Candidatus Curtissbacteria bacterium RIFCSPHIGHO2_02_FULL_42_15 | reverse complement strand
CTAATCGATGATAGTTGATCAGGTAAACCAAAAAATGCAGGATGCCATCGGGCATCTTAAAGTCGAACTTGCGCAAATCAGAACCGGCCGGGCGGCGCCGACTTTAATTTCCGATTTGGAAATTGAGGCGTATGACACCAAAATGATGGTCAAGGAGCTTGCCCAAATTACCGCTCCCGACTCAACTACTCTTTTGGTTTCCCCATGGGACAAAACAATTCTCCAAAGCATAGTTGCCGGCATAACCCGCGCAAATATCGGTCTGACGCCTGTTGTTGATGGCGATTTGGTTAGAATTACAATTCCTGCGTTAACGGCCGAACGCAGGGAGCAGTTAATCAAACAAATGCACACACTTTTGGAAAAATACCGGGTTGAGATACGGCATATCAGGCACGAGTTTATTGAAATTGTAAGAGAGCAGAAGAAAAGCGGTGAGATTTCCGAAGACGAGGAAAAAAGGTATGGGCACGAGATACAGAAAGTTCATGACCAGTTTATTGAGGCAATAGAAGTTGCGGGGAAACATAAAGAGGGACAGTTGAGGGAAGTCTGATGGCTATTCTGGTTTTTATAATTATTCTTTCTATTCTTGTAATCTTGCATGAGCTTGGGCATTTCCTGATGGCCAAAAGAGCTGGTATCGGTGTTGAGGAATTCGGAATCGGCCTGCCGCCAAGAATCTGGGGCAAGAAAATCGGCGAGACGATTTATTCCGTGAACTGGCTTCCATTTGGCGGATTTGTGCGCTTGGTAGGGGAAGATCCCGAGGACAAAAAAAAGGATCAAAAGAACAGTTTTTACATAAAAAGCATCCGGCAAAGAATGCTGGTTGTAGTTGCCGGAGTAGTTGCAAACTTTGCTTTGGCGGTTGCGATTTTTTACATCATTGTGGCAGCGCTGGGGTATAAAGTTTCCCTGCCGCTTTTTGTGGAACATAATTTTAAATTTGTAAACCAGACAAAACAGGTTTTGATAGCCGATGTAAATACTGATTCGCCGGCGTCCCAAGCCGGAATTCAAGTTGGTGATTCGATAATTTCCGCTCGAGGCGTAGAGATTGCCTCAATTGAAAAACTGCAGGAAGTTATCCGGTCTTCCGAAAACC
>MFBF01000033.1:1658-5590 GCA_001774865.1 Candidatus Curtissbacteria bacterium RIFCSPHIGHO2_02_FULL_42_15 | reverse complement strand
TTTCCGTTGTTCTGGAAAATCCTATAAATAATCAAAAAAGAGAAGTGACGGCGACTCCAAAGTATAGCCAGGAACAACAAGCTCCGGTTTTGGGGGTGGGACTCGGGGAATTAGTTGTCTTAAATTACCAAACATGGCCGCAAAAAGCATTTTCCGGCTTTATCCACAGCTACAACACTTTGGATTACTCGGTAAATGTTTTTTCCCAAATAATCGGCTATTCAATCCGCTCACGCGACATTACTCCCGTTTCCGAGGGCATTGCCGGGCCCGTTGGTATTGCCGCCATTACCTCGCAGGCGGTTTCGTTGGGCTGGCTTTCGGTTATGCAGCTCGTTGGGCTTTTATCTCTAAACCTTGCCGTTATTAATATCCTGCCAATTCCGGCTTTGGACGGTGGCAGATTCGCATTTATAATTGTCGAGGCGATTGCCAAAAGAAGAGTTTACCCGAAAGTCGAAAAATGGGCTCACACGATAGGCTTTGCTTTGCTTTTGGCCCTAATTCTTCTGGTTACGTACAATGACATTTTGAAGCTGGTTAGATAATCAATTTCTGATATACTTTTCTTGTGCAGTATTCACAGCTTTTCGGAAAAACGAAAAGGCAGGATCCTAAAGACGAAGTTTCCAAAAACGCCAAGCTTTTGATTCGGGCGGGTTTTGTTTCAAAAGAAGTTTCCGGCGTGTATAATTTTTTGCCCCTTGGTCTTCGTGTTCTTAACAAAATCGCAAATACTGTCCGCGAAGAGATGAATAGTGTCGGTGGTCAGGAAATTCTGCTTTCGGCCTTGCAAAACAAGGTAAGCTGGCAAAAAACCGGCAGATGGAAGAGTTTTGACGCGCTTTTTAAGGTCAAGAGTCAATATGATCAGGAATATGCGCTGGGTCCTACCCACGAAGAGGTTTTGGTTCCGATTGCGCGCGAGTATGTACAATCTTACCGCGATTTACCCATTTCCCTTTACCAAATCCAGACTAAGTTCCGCGATGAGCCGCGTGCAAAATCAGGGCTTTTGCGCGGCCGGGAATTTTTAATGAAGGATCTTTATTCATTCCATGCGGATGAAAAAGACATGCTTAAGTATTACGAGGTGATGAAAGGGGTTTATCGAAAGGTTTTTGAGCGTTTGGGACTTGAGGCAATTGAGACAAAAGCGGCAGGCGGAACATTTTCCGAATTTTCCCATGAATATCAAGTTGTTTGCGAAAACGGTGAGGACGAAATTATTTATTGCCCCGGGGGCGACTATTCAGAGAATGTGGAAATTGCCACTGCAAAAGATGGCCAGCCGTGCGAATTAGGTCACGGGCCTCTAAAGAAGGTCAAAACAATCGAAGTCGGCAATATTTTTCCTTTAAAGGACAAATTCTCTAAGGCATTCGGTTTAACTTATAAAGATAAAAAAGGTGAGGATAAGTTTGCGCAGATGGGTTGTTACGGTATCGGAATTTCGCGGCTTATGGGTGCAATTGTCGAAGTTTATAACGATGACAAGGGTATTATCTGGCCAAAGACGGTTAGCCCTTTTAATGTTCATTTGGTTCATATCGAGGATCCAGGGACCGAGCCGTGGGCGAAAGATACTTACGAGAAGTTAACTAAGGCCGGCATTGAGGTTTTGTGGGATAACAGAGAAGATGTCACAGCCGGCGAAAAATTTGCAGACTGTGATTTAATCGGTATTCCGGCTCGTTTGGTTGTATCTGGAAAGACAGGGAAAGGAAAGGTAGAGTTAAAGATGCGATCGGAGAAGCAGACAAGAGTAGGAAGTGTTGACAACGTAATTAAAAGCCTCAGCGTCTAGGAGGTTTTTTTCTTATATGCAAGTGTTCCAAATTTTTTAACTCATCTATTAAATTATTTGGGTCAGGAGCAGGCCTTCGCGGATCGAACTGATTTGAAAGATCCACTAGTCGCCGCCTTGCCCTGCTGTGGCCTTTAACACTTGAGGTTGTTAGTCTTTCTTTCTTGCTCATTAATTTAACCCCCTTTGTAAAAGCCTGCCATTTGGCAGGCTGTGAATATCCGATTATAATAGTGCATTACAAGCGCTATTTGTAATAGCTTAACGAATATGCAATATACAGTCAACCGAGGCGAAAAATACAAGGCGGAAATAAAAGTTGATATCCCAAAAGATGCTTTTGAAAAGACGTACAAGGATGTTTTGGTGGCATTTGGAAAAGATGCAAAAATTTCCGGTTTTCGGCCAGGAAACGCGCCTGATGATGTTTTGGAATCGCATATCGGCCATGCCAAACTTTTAAACGAAACCGCAAGTTTTTTAGTTTCAAAACACATTGGAGAAATTTTAAAAAAGGAAGATTTGGTGCCTTTGGATTCACCGCAAATCGCCGTCCACTCGCTTTCCAAAGGCTCGCCGTTTTCGTTTACCGCAAGCTTTATTCAGCGGCCGAAGGTTAAAGTAGAAGACTGGAAAAAGATTAAGGTTAAAAAACAGAAGGCAAAGCAAATTACCGACGAGGATATTAATCTTTCGGTCAAAAATATTCATGAGGCGTGGATGAAACGGAAGACTGCAGCCGCTAAGGACACTGAAAAGAAAACTGGGGACGCTGAGGAGAAATCGAAGAAATTTATTTATGATGCGCATGGGGAAAAGATATTTCTTAAAGATCAAGAAGAGAAAAAGAGTGAGAGAATTGGAGAGTCAGAGAGCAAGATTGATGATGAATCCTTCGACAAAGCTCAGGATAGACCTGATGATCAATTTGCAAAGGCGGTTGGGGCAAAAGATTTGGCAAATCTCAAAGAAATTGTCAGACGAGATCTGGAATCTTTGGTTTCTGATCAAGCCGAGATAAATTTCGAGCAGGCGATCTTTGCCCAATTTTTGAAACTTGTAGACTTTGAGCCGCCTGAAATTTTAATTGAGGACGAGCTGAACAGAATGATCATCCGTCTGAATTCCGAGCTTGAGCAAGCCGGTAAAAAGATTGATGAGTATCTTAAAGAGCAGCAAACGACTGTCGAGGAACTGAAGGCAAAATGGAGGGAGCAGGCGGAGAAGAATGTCAAAGTTTCGCTAATTCTGGAGCAAATAGGCAAAGACGAAAAAATTGCAGTTGAGAAAACAGAAATTGAGGCGGCTCTGCAAAACACAGATCAGACAAACCTTACGGAAGAACAAAAGAAAAGCCTTGAAAATTACATCGCCTTCAGCATTTTCCAGGCCAAGACTTTGGATTTGGTCAAAAAAACAGTAACTGTCTAATAAATGGTTGGAGAGAGGGATTTTTCAGAATTGACACTGTTTGAACTCAATGACTTACTCCGTGGGTTATATGCTCAGTTACCTAGGGATTCCTTGGCTAGTTTAAATTTAGATCTTCCCAATTTGGACAAAACCCTTAATGTAATTATGGAAGCGGGGGAGGTAGCTGAACGTAGAATGCGATCAGAGCATAAATTAGCTTTAAGGAAGAAATTGGAGGATCTGCTTGAATTTGCAAAGATTACCCAAATTTTCAAAGAAAGAATTATTTTTGCTTTGAACATGCAATATAATTTTGGAGTAGTTACTGATGAGCGGAAATACCTTGGAGGTTCAAGGGAGCCATTTAAAGTAGGATGGATGTTAGACTTGGATAATCCAGAAAGCGGAGGAATTTTCGATACAGATCGGGCAAAAGATATTGAAAGAGAAGGGTTTAAACGAGCAGTTAGACAAAGAATTGGGGTTGATCTAGAACAGCCTCTAGAATCTTTAATTAGATCAGGTGAGGAGAACCAATCTTTAGCCGAGTGGAGGTTAGATTTTATTAAACTTCACGGAGAAGAGCCATAAGATTTGGTCTTGTCAAATAAGGTCATTGAGGATAAAATGTAAGATCGGCTGATTAAAAAAATCAGTGCCAGAGAAATCCCACGTCGCTAAAGCTACGCGGGGTAAAGAAAGGAAGTGTTTA
>MFBF01000033.1:0-1611 GCA_001774865.1 Candidatus Curtissbacteria bacterium RIFCSPHIGHO2_02_FULL_42_15 | reverse complement strand
ACAATGAGCCTGTGGATTCCAACCCTAATATTGTCCATGTCGATACCGGTTACGGCAAATTCGACCACCATCAGACAGACGATTTCACCTGCGGGGCCAAACTGGTCTTGGAATGGTTAATTAAGGAAGGTTATGTCAGAGAGGACGATAAGGCGCTTAAAAGATTGATCGAGGTTGCAACCCAGCTTGATCACGGCTGGGATACTTACAAATGGTGCGAGAAGGCAGACGACAGGTATGAATTTTCGATCCACAATATTTTAACAGGCTGGAAAATTTTATATCCCAGAGCTGACGAAAAATATGTCGAGTGGGCAACACGTGATTTGGAAGCAATTTATATACTTTTACAGCTTAAGGTTCGCGCAGAAGAGCAGATTGAAGAGGGTAAAAAATTTAAGACGCGCTGGGGGAAGGGAGTTGCGATTTACACCGAGAACGAGTCGGTTTTGGATGTTGCTATCAAAAATGATTATGCGGTTGTTATGCGCAAAGACCCAAACCGCGGGAATATCCGCATTACCGCCTCAAACAAATTTAATGTAGATTTGACCAGTGCCTATGAAATGGCCAAGGAAAAAGACCCGCAAGCGACATGGTTTCTGCATGCCTCGAAAGTGCTTCTTAGAAACGGTTCAAACAGAAATCCGACAATGAAGGCATCGAAGCTGACAATCGATGAGATGGTAGAGATTCTGGAAAAAGCTTAAGGAAATTGACCTAATTAACCTAATTATTGTAATTGACCTAAATGATTTGTAAATTTTAATAAATTTTGAAATTGTTTAGAAATTAGAGAATTAGAAATTAGAAATTATACAGCGTGTTAGAAAAAGCTAAATGGTTCGTAAAGGAAGCATCATTAAGGGCCAGATATATGGCCAGTACAAATTGTATTTTTTGCAAACTGGTCAAGGGAGAGGTTAAAACCATGCCGATTTTGGAGACTGCCAAAACACTGGCAATTGCCGATGTTAATCCCGTTGCGCCCGTGCATCTTCTGATTATTCCAAAGAGGCATATTGAGTCGGTTTTGACAATAGACGACTCTTGCGCAGGTGATATGATAGATATGTTCGAGGTTTCAAAAAAATTGGTTCAGTTACAAAAACTTAACGCGTTTCGCCTGACTTTTAATGGAGGAAAATACCAGCATGTTCCACACTTGCACTTGCATCTTTTGGCAGGAGGAAAAATTGAATGGTCAAAATTGTAAGGGGGTGTTTTTTAAATGTCGACTAAAGTGATTGCGCAGGCGGGGGAATCCGTTGATTCATTAATCCGCAAATTCAACAGAAAGGTCCAAAATGAAGGGATTATTCTGGAAATTAAAAAAAGAGAGCATTATTTAAAACCTTCTTTGAGAAGAGCGCAAAAAATTCAGATGGCGCGAAAAAAGTTCATCAAAAGAAAATAAAGGTGAATTTATGACAGATAACCTTTTTTTAAAAATTCAAAAAGATCTTGAGGATGCTTTAAGGCAAAAAGATGAAGTCAAAACGTCCACGCTGAGGCTCGTTATTTCGGAAGTCGGGAACGCTAGAATCGCAAAAGGAGGGGAGTTGACAGACGAGGACATTTTAAAAGTTATTTCAAAAGAAGCCAAGAAAC
>MFBF01000032.1 GCA_001774865.1 Candidatus Curtissbacteria bacterium RIFCSPHIGHO2_02_FULL_42_15 | reverse complement strand
CGTGAGACAGTAAAACTATAGGATATATAGAGGTTCTATTAACGAGCTGTCTTCTTCCAAGCGTTTTGCATCATGGAGGAGTCTGTTAGAAAATGGAAGATCTTAGCTTTATAGGCTAAGAATAAATCTGGCTATATGCTGGAATAACTCAGTATCCGACAGTACCAGAAATGGTAACAATCTGTCGGTGGAGTCAATCAGCAGGAAAGATCCATCGGTTGATGGAAATCCTCAGAGACTACACGCCAGACCCGCCAAAAATTGAAATTTAGGCGGGAAGATATAGTCCGAACTGTATAGTGATATACAGACTCTGACAGAAATGATCAGAGCTCTCCATATTGGAGTAGTAACAATAATGTCGGCCTCTATCCGGTGTGAGCGTTTGATTTCTGAGGGGGGTCATCTCTAGTACGAGAGGACCGAGATGAGCCAGCCTCTAGTGTGCCAGTTGTCACATCAGTGGCATTGCTGGGTAGCTACGCTGGTAACTGAGAAGCGCTGAAAGCATCTAAGCGCCAAGCAGGCCCCAAGACTAGAAATCTTAGATCCCTTGTAGACTACGAGGTTGATAGGCGGCGAGTGTAAAGGCAGTAATGTTTGTGCAGGATTTAACCTGCGGTTAAATCAGTTGGGTAGTCGGGTAGGTGGATGGTTGGGTAGTTTTTACTATCGAACTGTCGAACTACTGACTATCTAACTAATTTTTCAGCTTAGCCGTACTAATAGATCATTTACCAGATTTCGGATATCGGATCTCGGATTTCGGACAATAGTCTGATTTCTGAATTCTGACATCCGACGTCCGAACTATTCCATCCGGTTTTGAAAAAGCTAAAAGTAAAGAGTTAAAGTTTCAAAGAGCCGTAAGGAGCCAAAGTATTTAAAATCTTTGTCTCTCTGGCTCTTGGTTACTGTGTGACTTTTTTAGGAAGCTTGACAAGTAGCCTCAAATAAGCTTAATATATAGGCTAGATTTTCATACATTCCTGTGAAACAGGGGTGTTTTTTTAGGGGAAATATGTCTAAAGAAAATCCGACATTTGAACAATACGTCGAGCGAGTGGCTTCAAAAACCCAAGGGCCCGAATATATTGAGGTTGTTGATCAGCAAATTGTTACCTCAATTCAGGGGGCACTCTTTAAAGATCCGGAAACAAGTAGAATTCTTACCGAGCAACCCTTAAAGGCAGCAACTTGCATGGCAGTAGAAAAACCAGAAGATATGGAAATAGTTTTATCTTCGTTTGCAGCTCAAGAAGGTAACGGTTTACTTTTAAGGATTGAAACCATAATTGAAGAGGATTCAGGGTCTTTAAGACTAAATCCTGTGGATCATGCGGATCCTGACCCAGAATTGGCTAATATGGTTCTTGATGTCAAAACAGGTATAAAAAATGTATTGAGAAGAGTCGATGCAAAAGTTAACGGCAACGGCAATCACTAAGTTGTAATTTTCATATATTTTGATATGTTTCCCTCTGCTCGCTCAGAGCGACATATATCAGGTTGCACAAAGTGCAAGGCTGATATATAATTCTCAAGCTGGTGTTTTGAGCGAACTGGAACCACTTCTTCCCATTTTCGAGCGCCGGCGAGAAAATATCAGGAAGCGCAGTCCCGAATAAGATGAGGGACGAGAAGGCTGATATTCCGAACATTAAAAAAGATTTTGCTCTGGAGTTTCCGGTCTTTTGAGCGATATGGAACCACTCCTTCCCATTCCGAACAGGTTAGTGAAACATATCAGCGCCGACGATAGTTGTGGGGCAACCTACCGCGAAAATAGGTCAAGGCCGGGAGCTCGAGAGCATAATTTTTGACTTGTCCTGCGATTTACTCTGTAAATCTAATGGTCAGGGCTGGGAACTCTGCGCAAAATCTTTGTTTGATCGCCGATAATACCAGCCTTGCACTTTGTGCTCATCTGATATTTTTGAATCAAAGATTCAAAAAGAGTGTGGGGCAACCTGCCTCGAAGATATCAGCATTTCTTCGAAATCTGATATTTTTCGCTAACGCGAAAAAGAGGTCGATGCCAGTATCAATACAGCCCAACTCAGGTTGGGCTTTTTTGATGGAAGTCGATTACTCGAGTGTAGTTTGGCATCTAGAGATTGCGTCATTTGCAATCCCCTTGATGATTATATGGTCGAAACTTTTTCTCTTAGCTTCTTTGGCATAGTTAGTTGCATTTGCGCATTGATTTAAGTTTGCGTAAATTTCCGCTAACTGAACACTGAAGATCGGGTCATAGGGAATTATCATTCGTGATTCTTCCGCCAATTTTTTGGCCCGATTAAGATCTTTTGTGATGTAATATGCAACTAACTGAGATTTGGCAAAAGCGTTTTTTGGTTCATAGGCCATCAATTTGCCAAGCTGCTCAATAGCCTTTGTTTCATTGTCTTGTTTAAATTTTAGAGTCGTTGGCAGTTCAGGCTGAATTACAGATAGGTCAACAGGTATTGATTTGATAACGTCATCTCTGGCATAAATCGTAGCAATTTCATCAACATATACTAATTGCCAGTTCGAAAGTTCCCAAACAGGAGTTTTTGCAAGCAGATATGGAAGGTCTTGATGGTTAACCACCGTATCAATGTCATATTTTTTTAAAAGTTCACGCCAGCCGCTTGCTCCAGATGCAATAATTTGCTCATTTTTATAATCTTTCTGCGTGCGGTATTCAAACATGATATCTGAGAAAATCTTGATTTCGGGAATATGCCATAAAAAATAATCGTTTAAACCGCCTTCTGTAAAAAGTCTGCGAGTAGTTAAGTGATTTTTAATAATCTTCGGAGCGTTCTGTGGGAAGTATGGATTCCAGCTTCTGTTAATAATATCAACAATATTATTTTTAGGGTTGGGGTTGGAAAGATCTGTTATGACAAATGCTCCTATTCTCTGGTCAATAATATTTTTTGAGAAAATTGAGATGATAATCATTACCGCTAAGGTTGCATAGGCAGTCTTCTCTAAATATCCAAATATTTTTACATTTATCAGCAGGGTTTGCTTCGCTTGAAAAATTACAACAGGCAGAACCATTAAAGTTGCCATAGGGATCAATCTGTAAAATCTGAAGGGTGTGAGAAATAGAAGCAAGTAAAAAAGACATATTAGGCCGATCGAATAATTTTTGAAGCCCTTTTTTAAGAAAACAATGAAAGTCATAATATAAGTTATCAAAAGCAAGAAGTAGAAATAAAATTCGATCGGAACTTGGTTAATAAAATCAAAGCCATTATTAGCCATTAGTCTTTCAGGCAAAGTCGACATTTCCAGAATTTCAAATTTGAGATTTAGAGCAAGAAAAGGATAAAGGAATTTCTTGTTCTGAAGTGCGGATAGCACCACCGAGATGATAAATAACCCGAAAAAAATGCCAAATCCGCCTCTTTTTTTTTGGTGATAAATTTTTTCAAAAATGAATATACTCGTCCAAAATGCCAAAATTGCCAAGCCGAAAGGTGCGAATGCGTGAATATTGGGCCAAGCAAAAAAAACTATTGGCAGGAAATATGTTAGTCTGCTAAGTTTTTGTTTTGTAAAGAAGTTAAAACAAACATAATTCACAAAAGCAACAAATACGAAGCTAAAAATTTCCGGCCGGTCGTTTAGGCGAATGGCAAGCACGAAACCGACGAGAGAAATACCGGCAAGGGTTATTATTTCATTTGATGTTATTAGCTTTAAATTTAAATAAAGTAAGTAAATAGCGGTAAGGCCAATTACGATTCGAAGTAAAAGAAGGCCGGTATTCAAGCCCAGTGTTTGGACAAACGCGTACATTATCAAGCCGCTAAGCCATTCGGTTGAGGTAAAGAGGGTTTCTGGCGAACCGTAAGTAAAAGTATCAATTTTGGGAATGGCTTTTTCTTCAAAAACTCTTCTGCCGATTGCCAAATGCCAATAGGTATCACGTCCGGTATCGACGACGGTTGCAAAATAGATGCCAAGAAGAGCAAAGGTAGCAATGGTCAAGATTGAAAATTTAAAGGAAAACTTAGCTGCCACTTTTAACAATTTAATCCTTCGCTGCGCTCAGGACAAGCCATTAACCCCACTTCGTTCTGCAGAGCAGAGTTTCGAGGGGCAAGCAATTGACAATTAATAGAGGCTTTTTTTATCACCAAAAACCTGCTATACTGGCGGCCAATAGGCCGTTAGGTAATTAGGATATTAGGCCACCAGGTCAATGATTTAATTTATAAAATCTCCCAATCGCCAAAAAGCCTAAATACCCAAAAAAGGAAGTGATTATGGTTGGTCCCTCGACGAGCTCGGGATAAACATTTAAAATCTGTATCTTCTCAATCCCCATCTGCTAAAAAAACAAGAAGAAACCCTTCGGCTCCCCTTCGACCCATTCGACAAGCTCAGGGCAGGCAAGCTCAGGGTCGCTCAGGGTCAAATGACCAAGTATCGACAAAAGGTCATTTAACGATGGCTGATCTTTTGGAGTCAACGGGGTATAAAATACCTGCGTTAAAGCGCGGGCAGGAAGTTACCGGTAAAGTAATTTCCAAAGACAGGTCGGAAATTTTAATCGACATTGGTGCAAAATCCGAAGGAATTGTTTTTGGCCGTGAATTTGATGCGGTTCGCGATTTGGCCGCCAAACTCACAGCAGGTGATTCGGTTGAGGCTACTGTAGTTTATCCGGAAAACGACGCCGGCCAAGTTGTGCTTTCTTTGCGTAAACACTCAGGGGATAAACTCTGGAAGGAACTTGAGGAAAAAATCGAATCCGCCGAAGCCATTACGGTTGTCGCCATCGAGGCAAACCGCGGCGGCATCATCTGCGAATATTCGGGTATTCACGGTTTTTTGCCGGCGATCCATCTGCACACCCAAATTTCATCACCCGGTGATTTTTTCGGCAAAACGCTTCAGGTTGAGGTTATCGATGTAGACCGCGACGCCAACAGGTTAATTTTCGCCCAGAAAAAAGACGCAAAAGAGCTTGAGGATGTAAAAAAGCTCCTTTCAAAAATCGAAATAGGCCAAAAATACGAAGGCGAAGTCAAATCGGTTCTGCCGTTTGGAGTTTTTGTGCAAATTGAAGACGGCATTGTAGGCTTGGTGCATATTTCCGAGATCGCCTGGGAGAAAGTCGATGACCCGACAAAGTTTTTCAAGGTAGGCCAAAAAGTGGAGGTTATGGCTTCGGCAAAAGACGAAGAGGCGGGGAAACTGAGTCTTTCCCTAAAACAGCTGGCAAAGGATCCGTTTGAGGAAATTTCCGCAAAATATACCAAAGACCAGAAGGTTACGGGTTCTGTTTCCAAAGTTGTCAGGGGAGGTATTTACGTAACTTTGGAGCATGGTTTAGAAGGCTTTGTTTCAGCTTCCAAGATTCCGCCAAACGAATCCTGGGAGGCGGGCAAAACCGTCCAGTGCATGGTGGAATCTGTGGATGTTGCTTCAAGAAAAATAACCCTGGTGCCGTATGTTCTGGAAAAGCCGATATTTTATAGGTAGAAGTTAATTTTCAATTTAAAATTTTCAATTTTTAATCAAATTCAAATCATTTAATATTTTAAAATTAAATATTCATTTAAAATTATAAATTTAGAATTTAAAATTGGAATCCTTCGATGAAATCGCGAAGCGAGTTCATATGTCAGCAATGCGGATATAAATCCTCCTCTTATTTGGGTAAGTGCCCGGAGTGCGGATCGTGGAACAGTCTGGTGGAGACCGAAGTTTCAACAGAAACTCCAAAATCCAAACTCCAATTTCCAAATATTGAGAACTCCTTAGTCAAACTTGCTGAAGTCAAAAAAGAGCATAGTTTGCGCATGTCAACGGGATTTTCGGAATTTGACAGGGTTTTGGGAGGGGGGATTGTGCCGGGATCTTTAGTTTTGATTTCCGGAGATCCGGGAATTGGCAAAAGTACGCTTCTTTTGCAATCAGCCATGCGGATTGCAGGTTCACAGTCAACAGTTCACAGTTCACAGACAGGAAAAAATAAAAAAACCGTTAACCGTGAACCGAAAACTGATAACGAGCACACAGTGCTCTACGTTACGGGTGAAGAATCAGCCCAGCAGGTGAAAATTAGGGCAGACAGGGTCGGGAAGATTCCGCCAAACCTCTACATCCTGCCCCAGACATCAACAGAAGCCATAGTCTCGGCCTGTGAAAAGCTCTCTCCCGCGATTTTGATCGTTGATTCAATTCAGACACTAACTTCCGAAAAACTAGCAGGATCTGCAGGCTCAATCGGTCAAATCAGGGAAAGTGCGCAGGTTTTGCAAAGACTCGCAAAGGGTACAAAAACCTCGGTCTTTGTGGTTGGCCACGTAACCAAAGAGGGCAATATCGCCGGACCGAAGGTTTTGGAACATATCGTTGATGCTGTTTTAAACCTGGAAGGCGATGAAGCTTACGGATTTCGGATTTTAAGATCCGTTAAAAACAGGTTCGGCTCCACCTTCGAAGTCGGAGTTTTTGAAATGGCCGATTCGGGCATGGCCGAAATTGCCAATCCTTCGCAGGTTTTCCTTTCGCAGAGGATCGAAAAAAGAGCAGGAAGCGTGGTCTGTGCTTCGATTGCAGGAGGCAGGCCGATACTTTCGGAGGTTCAGGCGCTTGCCACGTCGACAATTTTCGGCGTGCCCGCTCGTAGGGTCACCGGCCTTGATTTTTCCAGAATGCAGATTGTTATTGCGGCACTTGCCAAAAATGCGGGTCTTTCGTTTGCCAATTTGGATATTTATCTGAATGTAGCGGGCGGCTTGCGAATTACCGAACCGGCAGCGGATTTGGCAGCTGCATTGGCGGTTGTTTCTGCGGTTCTGGACAAACCTGTCAAAGAACGGGTCTGTGTGTTCGGGGAAGTAGGGCTTTTGGGTGAATTAAGGACGGTAGCCGCCTCAAAAGCCAGGGAGAAAGAGGCAAAAAGGCTTGGTTTTTCTGATTTTGTGACGCCAGAGCGC
>MFBF01000031.1:1862-6748 GCA_001774865.1 Candidatus Curtissbacteria bacterium RIFCSPHIGHO2_02_FULL_42_15 | reverse complement strand
TAATTTTTTAAATATTAAAAATTTATTGAAAATGATGTTTCGCAAGGACTAAAGTCGTAAAATTGTAAATTAGAATTTTAAAAACTTGGAGGTAAAGTTAAAAACAATAAGATAGCAATCGATTAACCATTAACAATGAACTATTGACGATTGTTAATCGGTGGGGCACCTGAAAGCGTCTAAGGAGTCCTGCTTTTTTGCTGTTTTGGAAAGAAAAATGGTAGCGACACTTTTGGGATTAAAACAATATATGGGGAGCCGATTCGATAATCGCGGCAATCGTATGGTGGTTACCAGCATTTTGGCCGAGCCGAATGTTATTTTGGAAAAAGAAGAGTCGAAAGTGACTCTTGGTTTTGGCCGCAGAAAAAAGGCCAAGAAAACCGACAATGCCTACGTCAAAGTTGCCGGTTTTGCCCCAAGGTTTATTAAGGAGGCAAAGTTAAAAAATGGTGATGATCAAGCAGATTCGGGTCTTGCGGCTGGCAGCAAAGTGACGGTTTCCATTTTTGCGCTTGGAGATCTGCTTAAGGTCACCGGGATTACCAAAGGCCGCGGTTTTGCAGGCGGTGTCAAAAGATGGGGTTTTGCAGGCGGTCCGAAAACGCACGGACAATCAGATCGTCATCGGGCAATCGGGTCAATCGGTCAGACAACAACGCCTGGCAGAGTATTTAAGGGCAAAAAAATGCCAGGGCACATGGGCGTTTCCAAATTAACAGTTACTAATTTGGAAGTTGTAGAAGTTGATGAGGCAACAAATTCGCTTCTTGTTAAAGGTTCAATACCCGGAGCAAGAGGCGGTTTTTTAATTTTGGAAAAAACCGGCAAGGCAAAAGGCTACACACCGCCGCCTGAGGAGAAAAAGAAAGATGATGAGGAAACTGCGGCCACTGAAGACACAGAAAAGAAAACTGCAACCAAGGAAAGCGCAGAGACAAAGGCTGGGGGTACAGAGAATCATCAGGAATCAGTGGAACCAGAAATTGCAAAGGAGGAAGAAAATGCCAAAAACTAGAGAAAAAGACAAGAAAGCGCCAAAAAAAGCTCAATCTGTGAAAAAGTCGCAAAGGTCCACGACTCATGCGGTCACGGCTCAAGTTACAAAGACAAAAGAAGTTGCTTTCAAAAAGACGACCAAAAAAGCACAAGTCCAAGGTGAATCATCGCGGCTTTCCGCTCCTGTCTTTGACATTAGCGGGCGCCGTTTAGGACAGGTTGCTCTTCCTAAGGAAACCTTTGGAGGCAAGATAAACGAAGAATTGATGGCCCAGGCAATCCGGGTATATTTTGCCAACAGGCACCCAAAAATGGCTTCTGCCAAAACAAGATCAGAGGTTAGAGGCGGCGGGCGGAAGCCGCATCGTCAAAAAGGGACAGGCAGAGCTCGGGCAGGGGCAATAAGATCTCCTCTTTGGGTTGGTGGAGGCATCACCTTTGGGCCGAAACCCAATGACAAAAAACTGAAATTATCCAAAAAAATGAAAAAACGGGCGCTTGTTGCAGCCCTTTCTCAAAAAGCAAAGGTCGGTGAAATTTTGGTTGTTTCAAACCTTGAAAAGCTTGCGCCAAAAACAAAGATGGCCGTTGGCCTCTTGAAAAAACTAAAAGTCGACGGCAAGACCCTACTGGTTCTTGAGCAAAATAAAGAAAATATCAAGCTTGCGGTGCGCAATATCCCGGATATAAATATCGATTTAGCAGAATCCCTGAATGCTTATGAAGTGTTATCACACAAAAATTTAATGTTTGAAAAAGTGGCAATTTCAAAATTTAAATGAGCCAATCATACGTTTTAAAAAAAGCCATACTTTCGGAAAAAGCCTACGCTCTTATGAAAAGAGGCATTTATACATTTTTGGTAGACGCGCGGGCGCACAAGAAGGAAATTGCCAAAGCAGTCGGACTGCAGTTTGGCGTATCGGTTGCCAAAGTTAGAATTTCCAAATTCGCACCCAAGACAAAAAGAATAATGAAAAGCAGAAAGACAACTTTAACCGGCGGAGGGAAAAAAGCATTGGTTACATTAACCTCCGGACAGTCGATTGCACTCTTGGCTCCAAAATCAGAAAAGGGAAAGAAAAAAATTAAAAAAGAAGAAAACAAGAATAAGGAGAAATAATGCAGCTTAAAAAATATAAACCAACAACACCAGGCCAGCGTTTTAAATCGTCTCTTGATTTTTCCGAGATTTCAAAAACCCGGCCGGAAAAGTCCTTAATAACCTCTCTTTCAAGAAAATCCGGAAGGTCAAATGGCAAGGTAACGCAAAGAGGCCGCGGCGGCCGTCACAAACGCAACATGAGGCTTGTCGATTTTAAAAGAGACAAAAGGGAAATTGAAGCAAAAGTAGCAGCAGTGGAATATGATCCCAACAGAACGGCAAATATCGCGCTGTTGCACTACTTGGACGGAGAAAAAAGATACATTCTGGCACCGGAGGGTTTGAAAGTTCAGGATACAATTATTGCCGCCGAAAGCGCCGACGTTAAAGCGGGAAATTCCATGCCGCTTGCGAAAATGCCCATTGGGACTATTGTCCACAACGTTGAGTTGATACCGGGGGCCGGCGGGATATTGGCAAGAAGCGCCGGGACAGGTGCAGTTATTGCCGCCAAAGAAGGAGATTGGATTCATCTTAAACTTCCTTCTAAAGAAATTCGAAAAGTTAATAAAAATTGCTATGCGACCATTGGTCAGCTTGGGAATCTAAGCTGGAAAAGCATGACTTTGGGTAAGGCAGGAAGGTCAAGATATTTTGGAAAAAAGCCGCACGTTAGAGGTGTTGCGCAGGATCCGGGTTCACACCCGCATGGCGGAGGGGAAGGAAAATCAGGTACAGGCATGAATCCTAAAACTCCAACCGGCAAGCCCGCATTCAAAAAAACCAGGAATAAAAAGAAACCGTCAACGAAATTTATTTTACAACGAAGGAAGTAAAACATGAGATTGCGAAGCAAAACGAATATCTTACAAAGGAGGAAATAAAATGGCAAGATCGAGTAAAAAAGGTCCTTATGTAGATAAAAAATTACTCAAAAAGGTTCTCGCACAAAAGGAATCTGGTAAAAAAGAAGCGATTAAAACCTGGGCAAGGTCAAGCATGGTTGCACCGGATTTTGTTAACCATACATTTTCCGTCCATAACGGACGGACTTTTATAAATGTTTTTATATCAGAACCTATGGTGGGTCACAGACTGGGTGAATTTGCGCCGACAAGGACGTTTCGTGGTCACGGCAAAATTACCGAAAAATCGCAAGCTAAGAAATAACAAATAAAAAATATGGAAGTTAAAGCGATTGCCAAAAACATCAGGATGTCACCTAAGAAGGTCAGGCTTGTTGTTGACCAGATTAAAAACAGAAAGCCGCAGGATGCAGTTAAGGTTCTGGATTTTGTAAACAAGAAACCGGCCGCGGCGATTAAAAAAGCAATCATGTCTGCAATTGCCAACGCCAAAAACAACTACTCCTTAGACGAGGGGAGTCTGGTATTTAAACAAATTTCGGTAAATAAGGGGTTGACCTTCAAAAGATATAGGCCCGTTTCCCGAGGGAGGGTACACCATATTCTAAAGAGGGCAAGCCACCTGACAGTGGTACTTAAAGGCGAAGAAAAGAAAAAGGTATCAGAAGTATCAGATGTATCAAAAGTATCAAAGGAGACTAATGAGTCAGTCAATCAGTCAATATTAGAAAATGAATCTGTAAAAAAGGTCAAGGAGGAAAAAAATGGGACAAAAAATTAATCCTGTCGGTTTTCGAATAGGTAATGTCTATACCTGGAGTTCGAGATGGTTTGCATCCGGGAAAAATTTCCCAAAGTATCTTCTGGAAGATAAAAATATGAGATTTTTTCTTATGAAGGCTCTTAAAGGCGCGGGCATTTCGAAAGTAGAAATCGAGAGAGCCTTTGATAAAAGAACGATAATTATACACGTTTCCCGGCCTGGTCTTGCAATTGGCAGGGGCGGTTCGGGTATAGAACAGTTAAAAGAAACACTTATCAACAACTTTAAAATCGATGATCCTGCAAAGCTGGAAATAAAATTTGAAGAGATTAAAACCCCGGATTTGGAAGCGTATTTGGTTGCCACGTCCGTTGCCGACCAGCTTGAAAAAAGATTCCCTTTCAGAAGGGTTATGAATCAGACGCTGGAGAGAATGAGAAGGTCCGGCGCAAAAGGTGCGCGCGTTACCCTATCCGGAAGACTTGGAGGCAGTGAAATTGCCAGGACAGAATCGATGAAATTCGGCTCAATACCCTTGCAGACAATAAGGGCAAATATTGATTTTGCAAAAGTCGATGCTAAAGTTCCCAGGTCCGGAGTCGTTGGAGTAAAAGTCTGGATTCACAAAGGAGAATAGTAAATGCTGGCGCCTAAAAAAGCAAAGTATCGAAAACAATTTAGAAACAAAATGGGAGGGCCCGCAACAGTCGGGTCGCATCTGGCTTTCGGATCATATGGGATTAAAAGTCTGGAACCGGCATGGATTACGGCAAGACAAATTGAGGCAGCCCGGCGCGCAATGACTCATTACACGAAAAGAGGGGGAAGGATCTGGATAAGAATTTTTCCGGATAAGCCTGTCACCAAAAAGCCGGCAGAAACAAGAATGGGTTCAGGAAAAGGTGATGTTGATCATTTTGTCGCTACCGTCAAAGCCGGAACAATTATTTTTGAAATGGGAGCTGTGGAAGAGCAGGTTGCCAGAGAGGCCATGAGACTTGCATCCCATAAGCTTCCGGTTCAAACAAAAATTATCAAAAGATGAAAAGACGGGATTTATCAGAATTTAAAACAAAGGGAATATCCGATTTGAAAAAAAAGATCGCGGATCTTAAAAAACAAAACGTAGAAAGCCTTTTGCAAATTAAAATGG
>MFBF01000031.1:0-1717 GCA_001774865.1 Candidatus Curtissbacteria bacterium RIFCSPHIGHO2_02_FULL_42_15 | reverse complement strand
TTAAAGAGGGTGTGGTTGTTTCTGCAAAAATGAAAAAAACCGTTGTAGTTAAGGTCAACATGAAAGTGAGACACCCGCTTTATAAAAAAATTATTGTGAAATCGAAAAAATTCAAAGCAAGGGACGAAATTGGAGTCGCACTTGGCCAAAAGGTCAAAATTGCAGAAACAAAACCAATATCACGCGATGTGCATTTTAAGATTTTGAAAGGAACAGGCGATGGTTCAAAATAGATCAGTTTTAAAAGTTGCCGACAACAGCGGGGCCAGAAGTCTTGTGGTGATCGGGCTCGGTAAAGGTACAGGCAGGCGGTTTTGCCGGCTTGGTGATGTAGTAACTTGTGCAGTTAGAGGAGCATCGCCCACTGGTCAGGTCAAAGATCACGAAAAGGTTAAAGCGGTGATTGTCAGGACCAAAAAAGAAACGCGCAGGAGTGACGGAAGCTATGTTAGGTTTTCGGATAATGCCGCGGTCGTAATCGACGCAAACAATAATCCCAGAGCCACAAGAGTTCTTGGACCTATTGCGGCGGAGGTAAGAGATAGAAAATTTACCAAGATCGCGTCGCTTGCCAAGGAGGTTTTTTAAAAATGTATAAATTTAAAAAAGGAGACGAAGTCCAGGTTACCGCAGGCAGAGACAAGGGCAGAAAAGGAAAAATAGATAAGGTTTTGATAAAGGAAGACAGAGTCGTAGTATCTGGTGTGAATATATATAAAAGGCACAAGAAAGCGACAGCCAAGCAAGGTGCAGGAATTTATGAAATCGCCAGGCCCCTGCCTGTTGCAAATATTGCGCTTATTTGTCCCAAATGCCAAAAGCAAACTCGAGTGGGATTTTCAATTGAGGGAAAAAACAAGGTCAGGGTCTGTAAAAAATGCAAAGGAGTAATTTCATAGCTAATATGATTGCCAAATATAAATCAGAAATAGTGCCCAAGCTTAAGGAAGAGTTCAATTTAAAAAACGATCTTTCTTTGCCCTTTTTGGAAAAGATTGTGTTGAATATGGGGCTTGCCGAATCGCTTACAAATAAAGATGCGCTCGAAAAAGCAATGGAACATTTGGCTGCAATTTCCGGCCAAAAACCTAAATTTACCAAAGCCAAAAAATCAATTTCTTCTTTTAAACTGCGCGAAGGCGACAAGATCGGAGCCATGGTTACTCTGCGAGGACAGAAAGCGTGGTATTTTTTGGAAAAATTGATTGCCATTGTTTCTCCAAGAATCCGCGATTTCAGGGGGACAGATGAGTCGAAATTTGACAAATTAGGCAATTACAGTATGGGTATTTCCGAGCAAATTATTTTTCCGGAAATAAACTATTCACAGGTAGACAAAATCAGGGGTATGGTGATAACACTTGTTTTTAAAAACAGTAACCCGGAAAAATCAAAAAAATTACTGGAACTTTTAGGATTACCTTTTAAAAAGAATAACTAAATGGCCAAGAAATCAAAAATCGTTAAAAATAACAAAAAACAAAAGTTTGTAATAAGACACCGCAACAGATGCAGTCTTTGCGGTAGACCCAGGGCGTATATTCGAAAATTCGGGATTTGCAGGATGTGTTTTAGAGAGCTTGCCCATCGTGGAGAAATTCCCGGAGTTAAAAAATCATCATGGTGAGGTAAAAATGGATCCAGTTGCAAATATGTTGGTTTCTGTTAAAAACGGATACTTGGCAAAAAAGACGCAAGTTTCGGTGCCGTTTTCCAA
>MFBF01000030.1 GCA_001774865.1 Candidatus Curtissbacteria bacterium RIFCSPHIGHO2_02_FULL_42_15 | reverse complement strand
GGCTGGCCGACGAATCTTTTATCCCCAATTACAATTGTCGGCAAAGCCTCAACCTTGTATTGCTCAGCAAGCTCCGGCTGTTCGGTTACATCTATTACCTGATAGGAAAACGGCTGAACACCTTCAAGCGCTTTTAATAGCTTCTGGAATTCATCCATAGCCACTTGGAAATAAATAGAACTCTTGCTTGTAAATAGTAAGATCTTTGTCGGTTCTGCCATCTTATTCTGGATTTTTGAATCCCTCTATTCTCTTTGCGCTTCCGCCCATCAGATTCTCCAGCCCCAAAAAGCCCTTGCCCAAACTTATACCTTTATTGTCAATTACCAACTCATGCAGCTGCTTATCGTGCTCTGATGCCCTTGCCTTGATAACCGCCAAGGCTCTTTTGATCTTACCTTCTACCTCAACGTATTTAATAAGAATTACATTATCTGCCATTGTCGAAAGATTGGATTCTGTTATCTCTGAAACATCAAGCAGGGTAGAAATTGTGTCGGTGATTAAAGAAGTCACGCCTTTGTTTTTTAGATAAACATTAAGGCCAATTACAAACTCTCTGAATTTATTGGGAGCATAAATTCTCTCCAGTGCAGATAAAGAGTCTATGACGAATCGTTTGACATGTGCCGCTTCGACAATATCTTTTATACGTTTGTAATGCTCCTCTGCTTTGAGCTCTTCGGGAACAGAACAAATCAGCTTTACTTTTCCTTCTTTGACCAACTCTCTAAGCTGCCAGCCGAAACTTTCGGCATTTCTATAGAGCTGTTCCTGCGATTCCTCAAAGGCAAAAAATAGGCCATTTTCGCCTTTTCTTGCTCCTTCAACCATAAATTGCAGTGCCAGAACGGTTTTACCCACACCCGAAGGACCGCTAATTAAAGTGACAGAGTCCTCATAATATCCTCCAAAGAGCATTTGGTCTAACTGCCCAATACCTGTCGTTATCTTAACCGTAGATGATTTCTGACCTGCATAAGAAGGCTTTGGCCTTGGAAAAACATTTATGCCGTCACTTCGAACCAATAGGGGAGTATCCTGAGTTTCGTGAGATGTTCCCCTAAACTTGAGAATTTCTATACTTCTTCGTCTGTCACGGTGCTCCTCATCAAGGTAGTTATGAAGTAAAATTACGTTATCCGAAACAAACTCTTCTACTCCGAATCTTCCGACCCTGCCCTCCGCCTCGCCTATTTTTTCTGCAGTTATTAAAGTTGTAATACCGATCTTTTTTAGTTTTGCTGCAATTCTATAAAGTTCACGCCTTATTTTTGCCTGGTCAGTGTATCTTGGAAAAAGTGCCGAAATTGAATCAATCGCCATTCTTTTTGCACCTACTTTTTCGACAGCGTGCAGAAGCCTTGCTAAAAATGCCCCAAGGTCAAATTCTCCCACTTCAACAGATTCATCTTCGGAAGGTGATGCGTCAACAAAAGCAAACTTGCCCTCTTTGAGATATCTGCTCAAGTCCCAGCCGAACCCCAGCATATTTTTAATAATATCATCCGGTATTTCCTCGAACGTTACAAAGACACCGTTTTCGGCGTATATTTCGATGCCTGCCACCAAAAATTGCATTGAAAATATCGTCTTTCCGGAACCTGAAGTCCCTGAAATTAACGTACTCCTACCTTGAGGAATACCGCCATGCGCAATCTCGTCAAAACCTTCTACTCCCGTCTTTACCTTCAGAAGGGATGAAGAGGAAGCAAATTGACTTCCGGCTGCAGTTTTCTGGAGTGCGCTGCCTTGAATGACTGGCTGGGCAGGGTCGGCCATATGTATATTATTTATTCATCCTGCCTTTTTTAGCAAGAAGCATACCTAGAAAAAAGAAGCCCACTTGCCTGAAAATTGACATTGCACGCTCAAAATGCGATATTAGGGCAAGACCATGTTAAAAAGACTTGGCCTTGTTTTTTTATGGTTCCTGGCTGCACCTGTAACCATAACCGCTTTAGCGATCTCTCTCCAAAACCAAGAGGCTGGTAAAAAAGCTTCAATTTCTCAACCGATAATAGTCTCTAATGACACGGCAGGTCCAAACACTATAGAAGGACAGGTTTTGTCGGTTAAAATAGAAGACATGCGGCCTTACATTGTAGAGAATTTCCTCAAAAACACGACCCTTGAAAGTCATTCGGAATTTATGGTTAAAACCGCCGATAAGTACAACATCGATTACAGATTAATTCCGGCAATTGCCATGAAAGAAACCGGCGGGGGCAATGCCTCACCTTCGGAAAGCTATAACGCCTGGGGATTCGGTAACGGTTCGACGCAATTTACATCGTGGGAAGGTGCGATAGAATCGGTTGCAAAAACTTTAAAAGAAAAATACATTGACAGAGGAATGGTAACGCCTGAGGAAATTATGCCGATTTATGCACCTCCTCAAATGTACACAGGCGGCAAATGGGCCAAAGACATCAACTTCTTCTTCTCGCAAATGGAATCGCTCGATTGAAATCGTAGTCCTTAGTTCATAGTCATTAGTTGTTAAGACAGTCTTCGTAGTAAAATCGAAATCGTGGATTTCAAGTTATTCCTGGCAACTTTGGCAGGTAAAATTTTGGCTTTTGTAATCGGCGTCTTCGGCGGAGGAGCAACAGCTGCTCCCGGTCTTTACGCTCTTAAAATAGACCCTAATTTTGTTTCTAAACTTTCCAAACAAATTCCTCAAGGCTCTATCATTATTTCCGGAACCAACGGTAAAACAACCACTGCCCGTCTAACATACGACATTCTTTCCATAAAATATCAGGTTATCCATAACCGCCAAGGCTCCAATTTATTGCGAGGCATCGCCTCGACTATGATTACCAACTGCTCAATATTCGGGAAACTTAAATTCGATCTGGCCCTATGGGAAGTTGACGAAGCAACACTCCCTGAAGCAATTAACAATGTTTTTCCCAAAACAATAGTCCTTTTGAACCTTTTTCGGGATCAGCTGGACAGATACGGAGAGGTGGATTCGACAAGAGTCAAATGGCAAAAAGCCTTAAGAACTCTTCCCAAAAACACAACTTTAATTCTCAATTGCGACGATCCGGGCATTAGTATTTTAGAAAAATCATTTGCGGGCAAAAAGATCTTCTTCGGCGTTTCAGATAGTAAAGTCAGACTTCCTGCGGTTGCAACTGTTGCCGATGTCAAACACTGCTTAGTCTGCGCCGCAGGTCTGATTTTTACCGCGCAGCTTTCTGCACACCTTGGGCATTACCGCTGTCCAAGCTGTAATTTCAAAAGACCAATCCCAAGTATTTCTGCAACAAATATAATTTTCAAACCTGATTTCTCAACATCGATTTCTCTTAACTTGGGCAATCAAACATCAACCGTCAACTATCCTCTTCCGGGGCTTTACAACATTTACAACGTACTGGCTGCGTCAGCAACGGCTCTAAACTACGGAATTGATCTTGCAACTGTTATAGAAAAAATAAAAAAATTCTCAACTGCCTTCGGTAGATTCCAAAAAACAACAATTAATGACAGAGAACTTTTGACATTTTTGATTAAAAATCCGGCAGGGGCAAACGAAGTTTTAAGAATAATCTCAAATCTGTCAAAGGTCAATCTGCTCATAATCTTAAACGACAAAATAGCAGATGGACGTGATGTCTCATGGATATGGGATACGGATTGGGAAATCTTAAAAAACAAAGTTGACAATGTTTTCATCTCAGGGATTCGCCGTTTCGATATGGCTCTGCGGTTAAAATACGCAGGGTTCAAATTGAGTAAAAATAATGTATATAAGGAAGTAAATTACTCAATCTTAAATGCTCTTCAAAAACTGAGCACTAAAGATACTCTGATAATTCTGCCAACGTACACAGCGCTTCTGGATGTACAGAAAACTTTAAGCAGGGCGGGGGAGAAAGTTACAAAATGGCAAAAACAATGACCTTAAACATCTGTCATCTTTATCCGGACCTTATGGACACCTACGGCGATAAAGGCAATACCGTAACTTTCCAAAAAAGATGCCGGTGGCGGGGAATTGACGTCAAAGTTGCAAATATCAGCGTCGGTCAACCGCTTTCGAATTTTGATTTTGACTTTTATTTTTTCGGTGGGGGCCAAGATAAAGCTCAAACAATAGTTGGCATAGATCTGCAAAAGAAAAAACGTCATCTGGAAACAGCGGTTAATAATGGCGCAGTTTTACTTTCCATATGCGGCGGCTACCAGTTACTTCAGAAATATTTTAAAACAAAAACGGGTGAAATTATAAAAGGCATCGGCCTATTTGATGCTTTTACAGTTGGATCAGATGAGCGCATGATCCAAAACTTGCTTGTTGAGATAAATTCAGAATTAGAGCAAGACATCAAGGATAGCTATCAAACTACAGACTACCGACTATCGACTACCAACTTGATTGGTTTCGAAAATCACAGTGGCAAAACCTATTTAGGAAAAAACGTACAACCTTTGGGCAGAGTTATCAAAGGTGCCGGCAATAGCGGTGAAGACAAAACCGAAGGGGCAGTTTATAAAAACGCTTTTGGATGCTATCTCCACGGATCGTTACTTCCTAAAAATCCGCATTTTGCGGACTATCTGATTGTAAAATCGCTTGAAAGGCGCTACGGAAAAGTTAAACTAAAACCCTTGAATGACGAAATCGAATGGCTGGCTCACAAGTCTGCAATTGACCGTACTCGCTCCCAAACCTAAAATTTGATAAAATCATAAATGCGCCGAGGTGGCCCTTCGTATTCACTCAGGGTAAACTTCACGAGTAGACCCTAGTGTGGAAGACCTCGTTTTTAGCTTCGCAAAAAGTGGCAGACGCGCAAATGAACCCGGGTGGTGGAATTGGTAGACACGCTGGTTTTAGGAACCAGTGCCCGTAAGGGTTTGGGAGTTCGAGTCTCCCCCCGGGTACAATTTATATCAGCAAACCTTAAAATTTAATACTTAAGAAAAAATTTATGGAAGGTTTCTGATATTTTTCTCGTCTAGACTCGAAAAATGAAAATTAAATTCCTCGGAACTTCTGCCGGATGGCCTCTACCAAGACTCGGATGTAACTGCGAGATTTGCTCATCGAAAGACCCAAAGGATACGCGTACCCGAACCCAACTTTTGGTAAACGACAAAATTCTTCTGGATGCAGGGCCTGATACCTACAAGCATCTAGTTTCGAATAACCCCCAAAAAATTGAGGCAATTTTTATAAGCCACGCGCATCATGACCACGTTTTGGGACTGTGGGATATTTCCCACATCTACAACCGACAGCAAGTTCCAATTCTTTTCGTAACTCAAGCTGTATTAAACGGAATTAAAAAAATCTTTGATACAAATCTGCTTAAATTGAAAGTGGAAGTTATCAAACCCTCAGAAAGGGTCCATCTTAAAAACACTAAGGTTACTTACTTTCCGGTTGTCCACGGAAATACACCTGCCTTCGGTATCAAAGTCAAAGAATCCAAAATCTTAGCCTATATTCCGGACTTCAATAAAATTTTGCCTTCGTCTCAAAAAGTAATCCGAGACTGCGATTTACTTGCAATTGACGGATCATCCCTTGGCAAAATTGGTAAAACCCAGGGCCATATTTCAATTGCCGACGGAATACAGATTTCTAAAAAACTGAAAGCAAAACAAACGTATTTTATTCATATCGGGCATAAATCCGCAACTCATAGATCCCTTGAGATTTATTTGAAAGAAACCGCGGGACCGAATTTTCACCCTGCTTATGATAGGCTTGACTTGAACCTTTGAGTTTTGCATTTAGCCTCAAAAAGTAGTAAAATATAGGAAATGAAAACCGCACAGGCGGCAAATACTATTAAAACGATAGGGGAAGCCACTTTTGAAAAATTAGGCGGTGACTTGATAAGCCCAATAATCGACGAAGCTAAAAGAGAACTTGGGCTTGGCAGTTTTCTTGGTTCGGGAAACGGCATTAGCTCAAGACGAAAAGAAATGGGCCAAAAAGAACTCAAGTGGGCAAGAGAAGAAAGAGAATTGGAAGAAAGGACAGAAGAAGATGATTCCAGCTCTGATCAAAAAGCCACAGAATTAGCCTTGATCCTTCAGGAATACCGAAATCATGATTCCCAAAGCGGCAAAAGCAAAGAGGAAAAGGCACTCGAAGCAGAATTTGTAGAACTTCGCGAAGAAGTTGCCAAGCTTGCCAAAGCATCCGGTGTTAAGACTACCGCACACTTAGAAACTATGCCCAAAAAAATCGGCCTTCTTGATGTAACAAGACTCAAGACAATAATTAAAGATTTAACCGCCAAAGTCGAGGATTCGAAAAATGGAAAGGACATGGTTGCCCAAAGGGAAAACGCCAAAAGGACAACCGGAATGCTTGCCTGGGTTTCGGGTAAGCAAATGAAGGTTCACGAACAGGGAACGCTGACGCTTCAGGGATAATTAGCTATTAATATTTAAATTTGATAAAATTTTTAAACTCAAAAAATACTAATGTGTTTTTTGAAAAGGAGAAATAACGAGGCGCTAAAGTTTTGCTTTGAAACAAAACGAGCTAGCCGAGTTCATTTCGAAGCGGGTTCGTAGCTCAGTTGGTTAGAGCGTTACGGTAAGTCAAACTTGCCAGTCGAGTTAGACTCGACGTTGACACCTGCCCGAAATGCCTTGGACCCGTAGCTCAGTTGGTTAGAGCGTTACATTGACATTGTAGAGGTCAGAGGTTCGAGTCCTCTCGGGTCCACATTCAAGGCAGGCGGGTAGTGGAGGCCACCGAGTCTGACTCGGTCGAACCCACTAATAAATTAGTGCACTATTCATAATTCTAATTGCTACTAAACAAACTTCAAGTTAAAATAATTACATGGAGCAAAAAGAT